>NZ_JBFTOJ010000011.1:0-40451 GCF_056397905.1 Stenotrophomonas sp. 05L414_2 | reverse complement strand
CACCATCAGCGAGTGGGCCAAACGCCTGGCGTTGGGTGAGCGCACGTTGACGCGGCTGATTGATCGGGAAACCGGACTGTCGTTCGGGCGCTGGCGGCAGCAGCTGCATCTGCTGGTTGCCATTCGCGAGCTTGCAGGCGGCGCGGCGGTGCAGCGGGTTTCTGAAACCCTGGGCTATGAATCGGTGACGGCGTTCATCACGATGTTCAAGAAGGCGCTGGGGCAATCGCCCACGCGGTATTTTGCGGCGCGGTTGCGGGATCAGGATTCAGCTGCGCGTGGTGGTTGATGGTGACTGGCTGACGTTGATTTGCTGAAAGGGCGCATCAGCTCTCTGCGGAACTGCGTTTGTCACGTATCGAATAGATCACCGAAAAGATCTTCCAGCCCCGCTCGGTGCGGACCAGCCCTTGTTGATCAGCGAGGTGCGGAAGGACTCGATCACCTGTTCGATCGCTTCCACATCGGCAGGCGTGCGTTGCTCTGCGTAGACCGGAAGGCTGGGCAACAGGCAAAGGGCGAGGGTGGTGAGGACCGTTCCTGGAGTGTGCATCTGTAGTGTCGGGTTGCAGGGGAGGGCGGGCATGCGCATCAGCGAGCGTACGTGCGCCAGAAGAGCACATGATCGCCGGTTCCGCTTGTTGCGACGAAGATCGACTTGCCGAATTCGGGCTCGCAACGAAAGAAGATATAGGAGCGCTTCAGAGCGGTCTCACTCGGCCACCAGCTTCGATTGAACAGCGCCGGCTGGGTAGCGCTGTGGTTGAGGGGCCGGCAACCGGGCGGCAACAGCAACTGCTTGCTGCGTGGTTTGCTGAAGGCAAGCGCGCTCACGTTTGAATCGAGGTCGTGCACCTCACGCAGGTCGGTCGCCTCCTCGGGCACCCACGCGGGAATCCAGCCCTTGGCAATCATCTCGGCGTCGACGGCTTCCTGCTTCGTGGCGTAGGAGCTGTCCATCACCAGATCCAGATCGCAGGAGATGAGTATCAAGCAGAGCGCGAAGAGGAGGAACAGCCTCATGCGGTCTGAAAATGGAGGTAATGTCGGCGTCATAGACGATCCTGCAGCGCATCCTTGCATCACTGGCTTGACGGTGCACGCTAGCACCAATGAAGACTGGAAGCAGTTTGGGGGAGTACTCTGATCACCAGGGAGGGGCGTTGCCGATATCGATAATCGTGACCGACATCCCACGGCTTGACTTGATTATGTAATGGGCTTGCGCGATAACTGCCCCGTGCGGCGTTGCCGCATTCCGGAACAGGGACGATCCGAAGCAGGGCGCGATAGGGCGGTGAACCGCCCGTGCGCCTTCGTCCCTCCCGGCGCGGTATTCGCCCAGGAAGGAGAACACGGATGTTCGAACGGACAATGAAGCTGGTGTGTGTGGCGCTGACGATGGCCGCGCTTGGCTGCGCGGCCCCCCTTGCCGCGCAGGCGCAGGAGAGCAAGACAACCTGGCGCATCTCCCAGCCAAGCGGGAATTCGACCCAGTACAAGACTCAGCAGGAGGCAGTGCAGGCGATCAAGAGCCTGCCCGCGCCGAGTCCGTTCCCGCCTGAGCTCCAGTTCGGTTGGCAGTCCGTCAATTCGATCAAGTCGAAGGTCGTGGACCTGGAGGGAAATACCTCAATCACGTACTGGATGGGCAAGTCCCAGCCCTCCGACCCTGATTGGTCGTATCTGAGTACCGCTATATTCCCGACAGAAGAGGCGATGGTTGCTTCCTATCTCGCCGATATCAAGGCGTTCAATCCTGTATGCCCGGGTGCAGCCGTTACGCCTACAAGCGAGTGGTATGCGCTCAGCCCGGACATGGAAGGAACCATCGAGACACGTGATTTTGAAGTGATATACATGACCGGCGACAACACAGCCGAGTCGCCGTGCACGCCCTACCCAAGCGATGCCCATATGACGCGGACCCGGCGTCTGAACTGCCCGGTCCCCCTCACCCAGTGGTCCAACAAGCACGAAGCCTGCGTCAGCGAAGAGTTCGTAGCAACCATCACCTCCAAGACGACGCAGTGCGACAAGGATGGCGGGAACGGCAATTGCCCGACCTCGGGTAACAGCGCCATGAGTGGCATGAGCCCGAACCCCTCCAGCACTCCGGCATCGCAGGAGCCTCCGTGCACTGGCACCGTAGGCAACCCCTGCGACGTGAAGACCGGTGAGAAGTACGAGATCGCGCAGGACTTCGATCTGGGCTGGGTTGCACTGACGCGCTACTACCATTCGGGAATATCCACCTCGTCCGGAGGCTTCGGCTACGGTTGGACACACTCGCTAGGTGCCCAGCTCGCACTGGATGGGGCGGGCGGCGCAGGCATCGTTGAAGCCACCGGTTTCCAGCGCGCCTTCAAGAAGATCGGCCAGGTCTACGAGGCCGCCGACAGCAGTGGCGATCGCCTGGTCCAGAATGGAAACTGGACGCTGTACGCGTCCGACGCCATTTCGACATTCGACGATGCGGGCCGGCTCGCCGTGAAGCGCTTTGTGGACGGCACGTCGCTCACCTTCATCTATGACGATAGCCAGCGCCTCGCTGCCGTCGTGCACAGCAGCGGCCGTACGCTTGAATTCGTCTATCAGTCCAACGACTACGAAGCATTGATCAGCTCCGTTCTGGTCGCGGGCGTACCGCAGGCGAGCTATACCTATACCGCGCACGGGCAGGTCGCTACCGTCACGTACGCGGGCGGCGGGGTGCGCACCTATCACTACGAGAATCTGGATTTCCCCCAGCACCTGACCGGCATTACCGCCGAGGATGGGCGCCGCTACAGCACCTTCACCTATGACACCATCGGTCGCGTCATTTCGAGCCAGCACGCGGGTGGCGCTGATGGCGTAACCCTTGCCTACAGCCCCAATGGCGGTGCGGTGGTCACTGATGCATTGGGCCATCAGACCGATTACACGCTGACAGCCGGTGGCGACAGCGCACCTCCCCGCAAGGTGTCGGGCACGACCGATGCCCAGGGTTCGGTCAGCCGCACCTACTATGACGGCGCGGTCGATTTCCGCCGGCGTCTGGATACCTATACGGACCGGCGCGGCGTCCAGACCAAGCACACATATAGCGAAGGCGTCGACGCGGTGACGGGCCGACCGGTCAACACCCATACCATCACCGATGCGGTGGGCCTGCCTGAACAGCGTGTTGTGCAGGCCGTGCGCGACAGTGTGACCAACGCGGTGCTGGCGACGACCATCGGTCAGCGTGAGACGCGTACCGCCTACAACCCGCGCCGACAACCGGTGAGCGTGACCCTGAAGGATCTGGCATCCGGGCAGACGCGTACGACCACATATACCTATTGCGAGGCTGCGGATGTGGCCGCGGCGGGCAGTTGCCCCGTGGAGGGGCTGCTGAAGAGCGTGGATGGCGCGCGCACCGACGTGGCCGACGTCAGCACCTATGCCTACTACGCCGCAGACGACGCAGGGTGCGCGACCAATGGGGCCTGCACCTATCGCAAGGGCGACCTGCGCAGCGTCACCAATGCACTTGGTCAGACGGTGGAGACGTTGGCCTACGACGCCTACGGGCGACCRTTGTCGGTGAAGGATGCCAATGGCGTGGTCACCGACTACGCCTACCATGCCCGGGGCTGGCCCACCTCGGTGACCGTACGCGGAGCCACTACCGCCGATGATCGATCCACCCACATCAGCTACTGGCCCACCGGCCAGGTGCAGCAGATCACCGAGCCCGATGGCAACAGCGTGACCTACGTGTATGACGCTGCACAACGACTGACCGACATCGAGGACAACGCCGGCAACACCGTCCACTACACGCTGGACAATGCCGGCAATCGCCTGAAGGAGGACACTCTGGATGCAGGCGGCACCCTGCGCCGCACCCTGGCACGCACCTTCAACACGATTGGCCAGCTTACGGCGCTGAAAGACGCCGGCAACCACGCCACTGGCTTCACCTACGATGCAAACGGCAACCCGCAGACGGTAACCGACGCCCTGCAGCGCGTCTCCAGCCAGCAGTACGATCCCCTGAACCGGCTGGCGCGGACCCTGCAGGACGTGGGAGGAGTTGCTGCGGAAATCCGCAGCCAGTACAACGCGCTGGACCAGGTCACCCAGGTGACTGACCCGAAGGGCCTGCACACTACCTATGCCTATAACGGTTTCGGTGATCTGACTGGACAGGTCAGTCCGGACAGTGGCGCCAGCAGCTTCACCGTTGATGTGGCTGGCAACCGCAAGACCGCCACCGATGCGCGGGGCCTCACCGCTACCTACAGCTACGACGCGCTCAACCGCCTGATCGGCATCGCCTATCCGGACCCCAATCTGGACGTGGGCTACAGCTATGACGTGGCACCGGCTGCCTGCGCCGCCGACGAGCGCTTTGCCAAGGGGCGCCTGGGGCAGGTGTTGCACGCGAATGGCAGCACCCAGTACTGCCATGACCGCTTCGGCCAGGTCACCCGCAAGGTGCAGACCGTCAACGGCGTCGTCAGCACGCTGCGTTATGCCTACAGCAAGTCCGGCCGCCTGACCGCGTTGACCTACCCGGACGGCAGCGTGGCCGACTACGTGCGAGATACCCAGGGGCGCGTCAGTGAGATCGGCCTGACCCGCCCTGGGCAGTCGCGGCAGATCGTGGTGAACAACGTGACCTACGCGGCCTTCGGCCCGGCGTCAGGGTGGACCTACGGCAACGGGCGTCAATTGCAGCGGCCACTGGACCTGGATTACCGCCAGCAGGCCGTGCATGACCCGGCAACAGGCGGGCTATCGCTGAGCTATGGCTATGATCCGGTCGGTTCGATCATCGAGCTGAAGAATGGAGCAGGGTCCGAAGTGCTGGCCAAGTACGCCTATGACGCGCTCGGCCGCCTGACCCAGACCCAGGACGGTACGACCGGCACGCCGATTGAAACCTACGGCTACGACGCAACCGGCAACCGCATCTCGCTGACCACTTCGGCAGGAACCGCCAATTACACCTATCCGGCCACCAGCCACCGGCTGACTGCGGTGGATGGCGAGGTGCGGAATCACGACGCATCGGGCAACACCACCAGCATTGGCAGCAAGGCTTTCACCTACAACGATGCCAACCGCATGAACGCAGTGAAGCAGGGCAACGCCACATTGGAGAGCTACGCCTACAACCATCGCGGTGAGCGCGTGCTGCGTACCCCGGCCGGTGGTGCGGCTCAGATTACCCTGTATGACGAGGCAGGGCAGTGGGTGGGCAACTACTCGGCCACGGGGCAGGCGCAGCAGCAGGCGATCTGGCTGGACAACTATCCGGTGGCGTTGATCAATGTGCCGAGCGCCGGCGTACCGGAGCTGGCCTACGTCCAGCCGGATCATCTGGGTACGCCGCGCGTGGTGATCGACCCGGTACGGAACGTCTCGATCTGGGAGTGGAGCAACAAGAGCGAAGTGTTCGGCAACCAGATTACGAGTGCCGACCCGGATGGCGACGGTGTGGCGTTCGAGCTGGCGCTGCGCTTCCCGGGCCAGCAGGCGACGGATGCGAGTGGGTTGTTCTACAACTACCAACGGGAGTACGACCCGGCAGTGGGGCGGTATTCGCAGAGTGATCCGATTGGGTTACGAGGCGGAATCAGCACCTACGGATACGCTGGCGGAAACTCACTTAGCTTGATAGACCCGTTGGGATTAAGGAACGTGCACAAGACAGCCGTCGCAATTGGGAATGCCATCAACGCTGGGCGCTTGCTTGCTTCAGGTACGCTGAGGATCGCTGGAGGACTTGGCATGGAGGGTGCAGTAGTGACCGCCGCACCGGGCTCCGCAAGTATTGGGTTGGGCGTCTGGAACATCACTAGTGGCCAGAAGGCGTGGGCTCGCGCCGAGCAGCAGTGGGCGGAGGCAGCCTGTGAAGACAGTAGCAATTATTCAAGGGGCGACGTCCTGAAGACATACTCGGGTTTGTTGCCTTGGGGAACTGAGTCAGATGACCCTGGTGAGCCTTTTTGGATTGATATTATGGAGAAGCACGTTAAGGAGGCTGTCCATAAGCCAAGTGAATTCTTGCAGGAAGTAGGAACCATAGGACTATGAAAACTGGATTGCTGCTCCGCTATGTTGCTTTGATGATCCTGATCCTCCTGGGCTGGTGGTTTTATAGGCACATAAGCCCCGCGCTGATGACGTTGATTGGGCTAATCATCATGGGCGGAAGCACCATTTGGGTCATTTTGGCTCTCACAAGAAAGCCAAGTGAAGTGGCCCGAACAACCAAATCTTGGTGGCGCTTGATCTGGGATGGCTTCTGGGGACTTTGAGCTATCAGGGCTGGTATCGGCGTAGGCGGCGGGTTCTCATTCGATCCTATGGGTGGAAGCCCCGATCAGAAAGCTGCCGACTCATGTGAGTCTGCCAACGGAGTAGGAGTCTACGCAGAGGCATCGGGAACTCTCGGTATCATCGGCGCAGGCGTTGGAGCCAATTACGGTGCGACGCAGTCGTTCGACTCGAAGGGCCGTGTTCAGCACTCTGAATATAAGTGCGTGTCCCCTGCGGAGTGTCAGCCGCTAGCAGTTCGACCCGCTGAACAGGCTGGCTCAGACCCTGCAGGACGTGGGCGGCGTGAAGGCGGAAATTCACAGCCAGTACGACCAGTACGGCGCATGGGACCAGATCATCTAGGTCACCGTCCCGAAGGGGTTGCGCGCCACCTGAACTTCCAGCGGTTTCGGTGATCTGACTGGCCGGGTCAGCCCGGGCAGTGGTGCGAACAGCTTTGCCGTCGACGCCGTCGGGAATAGCAAGATCGCCACCGACCCGCGCAGTGTTACTAATCGCTACGATGCGCTTACCCGCTTGGTCCGAATCGCCTAGCCATGCCCTAATCTTAGTGTGGGCTACAGCTATGACGCGAGGGTCGCCTCGGCCAAGTGTGTCACGCCAAAGGAAACCCCCAGCACTGCCACGACCGCATTGGAGCCGTTGATGTCGAAATCAAAGCGAGCTTGGCGCCCCCTCGTCTTCTTTCCGGGCTTGGTATTCTGCAGTCTGGCTGCCTTCATGGGCGTCTTGGTTCTGAAGTTTGGAATCAACAATAGCGGCACGCTGTGCGGTCGACTTTGTGGTTTTGGATTTGCGATTCAGCAGTACTTTGGCCAATTGGCCTATGAGAGGTCCGTCGCGGCGATGTGCTTCGTCGCGGCGGCAGTAGCGTTGGATATCGCGATCCGACAAGGGCTGCGCGAAAGTCCATCAGCCCAGTCAGGAAAGAAACGGCGTCAACGATGAAGGCTTTTCGGTTCCACGGACGCCGGCGTAGTGCTGCAAGCCATCGTGCATCAAGGAGTACGAGCAGCGCTGCTCAACGTGCGGCCGGCTCAGCTGTCGATCCCGGAAATGACCAAGCCCCCCAAGGCTGACAGGTTGGGCGTTCCCAGCTGCGGGGCGGCGTGCAGCGGTTCATGCCAGAAGCGGAAGGGAGCAGACCGGCGTTTGCCAAGGCGAGGCACATTAGCTTCCGCGTACCAAGGAAGGCCTGATGAAGGCCCAGCGAGCACGGGTTGCATGAGGGCGGAGAATTCCGAACGGAAGCGGTGATGACTTGGATGTTGGTTGTTTTCTATGCGGCGCTCTCGGTGCTCGCGTATGTCGCAATGGTCGGCAGAACTCCTACCAGACGGCTGTTCTCCGCGATTGGAATCGCTGTTGTTCAAATAGCTTCGCTTGTGTGGATTCAGATCACTGCAAGAGCGCTAGGCTCGCAGTCCAATCATGGTTCTTATTCTGTGGGAGTTGGTGAGCTCTACCTCGCCATACGCCCCATCCTCTTGTTCAACCTGGCGGTATGCATCGTCCTTGTTCTGATCTTTCTGGTTGCTCTATCCGGAAAGAGAGCAACAGGCGAGTGAGCGTGGGGCAATGCTGTTGTTGAGACGGAGTAACACGCGAGACAAAGGGGGGGGGGGGGCTGCAGTACCGGTGGGCTTTTTCCCGTTCGCTGGTGAACCTGGAGGCGCAAGGTGCATTCCAAGCGAGTCCCGTTCACCCCTCCACCTGCAACCGCCCCACAGCCTGCGCACTCAACGCCAGGCACGCCAGCATCAGCCCCTCCATCACCCGGTCGCCCACGTAGTCCTCGGGCTCGCCGTTCTGCCGGGTTCGCTCCGCCGCCAGCAGTACCTCCTGCACCACCCGCAAGCCGGCCAATGCGCAATCGGCATCGGCCAGCGCCATGCAGCGCCCGGGCAGCTGGTGTCGCTCTGGCCAGGGCTGCCCGTCGGCGGCGGCGCCTTTGCCGATGCGTCTCAGGTTGGCACTCAAGGTGTTCGCATCCGGGTGCACGGCCTCTGCCAGGTCATCGGCGTTGGCCGGGTCGCTGTAGGCGTGCAGATGGGGCAGGTCAGATCCGTTCATGGCATGGCTCCGTGCAAGGCAATCGGTAGCCGCCACACAGAGGTGGCGGACGGTACGTGGTTCGAATCCGGGTTGACCTCAAGCCGGCGGGCGCGAACGCCCCCACGCACCGCCCGCCATAGCCGGCAGACGGATTGCCAGCCGGCGCCACGGAATGTGGACGCCGACTGGCAAGCGCAATCACTCAAGGTCAACACGGGATTCGAAACCCGGCCACCCGTTTTCGGTGGCACGCCATCTGAGCCCGCGTCGCTGTGCAATGCCAATCAGAAGAGTTGCAAATAGCTCACGATTGGAGACGCTTTCGGCATTGAACCACGCTGTTAAGTACCGGCACTGCTGGCTGCCGCGATGACCCACCGCGACCAGGCAATCTGCGACAGGTGTCGTGGTTGGGTGAAGAAGCGGGACGTAGCGGCCGGTTCGAAAACGACAGGGTTGAAGGCTGTACCCTTCAGCGCCACCGCAGTCGAGCTCCGGGTTGACGCTTTCAGCGCCCCGGCGCACTCTGAGGGCTCGGGTCGACAACYTGTTCAGGCGCCCAGCGGCATGGTGGGCTCAGGAGTGAAACAGCCATGAGCCAACTCACCGACGGGTTCGGACGCCGCTTCCCGTATCTGCGCCTGTCATTGACCGAGGCCTGCAACTTCCGTTGCAGTTATTGCCTGCCCGATGGCTACCAGGCCGACGGCCGTCCGCGCTTCCTGGCGGTGGACGAGATCGCGCGCCTGGTGCGCGCCTTTGCCATGCTGGGGATGAGCAAGATCCGCCTTACCGGGGGTGAGCCCAGCCTGCGCAAGGACCTGGACGAGATCATCGCTGCGGTGGCGGCCGTGCCGGGCATCCGCAAGGTGGCCRTCACCACCAATGGCACGCTGCTGCCGCGGCGCCTTCCCGGCTGGCACCGGGCCGGCCTGACCGCGCTGAACGTAAGCATGGACAGCCTGCAGCGCGAGCGCTTCAGGACCATCACCGGCCACGACCGCCTGCCGGAAATCCAGCAGGGGCTGGCGATGGCACAGGCATTGGGCCTGCCGGCCATCAAGCTCAACGCGGTGCTGCTGCGCGGCCTGAACGACGATGAGTTGCCGCAGTGGATGAACTTCCTGCGCGACCGTCCTTTCAGCGTGCGCTTCATCGAACTGATGCGTACCGGCGACAACGAAGCCTATTTCCAGCGCCACCATCTGCGCGCCGACGTGGTGATCGAGCAGCTGCTGGCCGCTGGCTGGCACGAGCGCCCGCGCGCGGACGATGCCGGCCCCGCGCGCGAGTTCAGCCACCCGCAGCATCGCGGCACGGTGGGCATCATCGCCCCGTACTCGCGTGACTTCTGCAAGGGCTGCAACCGCCTGCGGGTGACCGCCAAGGGCGATCTGCGGCTGTGCCTGTTCGGCGAATTCGGCGTGCCGCTGCGCCCGCTGCTGCAGAGCGACGACGACCAGGACGCGCTGCTGGCACGCATCACCACACAGCTTGGCCTGAAAGCGGCCGGGCACGGATTGCACCAGGGCCAGACCGGATTGATTCCGCACCTGGCTTCGATTGGAGGATGAGGAACACGATGCCGGGTGATCTGAAGGCGGCCTTCCACATGGCCGATGTGCGCGACAAACGTATTACCCGCCGCCGCGCGGTGGCGGTGGGCGAGCTGCATGCCGGGCCAGTGGCCTACCCGCTGATTGTCGAGCGCCGGTTGCCAAAGGGCGATGCGCTGGTGATGGCCGAGATTGCTGGGCTGCAGGGCGCCAAGATGGCCTCGATGCTGATGCCGCTGTGCCACCCGTTGCCGCTGGAACTGGTGCAGGTGTACTGCGCGCCGGTGCCGGAGCGGCAGGCGATACGCGTGTGGTGCGAGTGCGCCAGCGAGGCCCGCACCGGTGTGGAGATGGAGGCGCTTGCCGGCGTCAACGCGGCACTGCTGACCCTGTACGACCTGAGCAAGCCGGTGGAGCCGGCGCTGCGCATCGAGGGCATCCGCCTGTTGTTCAAGGAGGGCRGCAAGCGCGGCCTGTGGCTGCATCCCGACGGCATGGACGAGGGCGAGCGCGCGCGCTTCAGGCCGCGCCCGCCGAAGGGCCTGAACGGCGCGGCCTGCGCGGTGATCACCCTGAGCGATCGCGCCAGCGAGGGTAGCTATGCCGACGAGTCCGGCCCGAAGCTGGTGAGCGGGTTGCAGTCGCTCGGTGGCGAGGTGGTGGCTGCCGAGGTATTGCCCGATGGCATCGAGCCGCTGGCGGGCCGCCTGCGTGCGCTGGCGGGCGAGGGCGTGCGCTTGTGCCTGTGTACCGGCGGCACCGGGCTTGGCCCGCGCGACCTGACCCCGGAGGCGCTGCGTTCGTTGAATGCGCGACCGGTGCACGGCTTGGCGCAGATGGTGCGCGCGTTGAGTGCGCAGCACACGCCGATGGCCTGGCTGAGCCGGGCCGAGGTGGTGCAGCTGGATGACATGCTGGTGTTTGCGCTGCCGGGCAGCCCGCGTGCGGCCGCGCAGTGCCTGGACATCCTGGCGCCGGTGCTGGGCCACGCATTGGCGATGGTCGATGGCGGTGGCCACGCATGATTGCCTACAGCGAAGCGCTGCAGCACCTGATGGAAGCGGCTGCACCGCTGCCGGCCGAGCGGCTGGCATTGCATGAGGCTGCGGGTCGCATCCTGGCCACGGACATCATCAGCGGGCAGTCGTTGCCGCCGTTCGACAACTCGGCGATGGACGGCTTCGCGCTGCGCGCCAATGGCACGCCGTTCGAAAGCGATACCGAATTTGTGGTGCAGGGCTGGCAGGCGGCGGGCGACGCCGGTGCCGAGGGCGGCGACGGTGCATGGGAAATCATGACTGGCGCGCGCATGCCGGTTGGGCTGGATACGGTGGTGCCGATCGAGAACGTGGAGATCCTTGCCAGCGAGCAGGGTCGCCCGACCCGCATTGCGTTGAAGAGCGGGGTGAAACCTGGCCAGAACGTGCGCCTGCGCGGACAGGACGTGGAAGAAGGCGAGCGCGTGCTGCAGGCCGGGCAGGCCTTGGACATCAATGCACGCACCCTGCTGCACGCCATCGGTGTGGCCGAGGTGGCGGTGGTGGCACGGCCGAAGGTCGCTGTCATTGCCACTGGCAAGGAGCTGGTGACCGAAGCGGCGCAGGCGCTGGACTCCGGACAGATCCGTGACAGCAACCGGCCCTACCTGATCGCCCGCCTGCAGGCCGCCGGTGCCGAGGTGGTGTGGCAGGGCACGGTGGGCGATGACGTGGCTGCCTTCGATGCGGTGCTGGACGACGCGCTGGCTGCGGGTGCGAAGGTGCTGATCAGCACCGGCGCGGTGTCGGCCGGCCGCTACGACTTCATTCCCGATGCGTTGCGCGCCCGCGGCGCCCGCATCGTGTTCCACAAGGTGGCGATCCGCCCGGGCAAGCCACTGCTGTTTGCAGTGCTGCCCGATGGCGCGCTGTATTTCGGCCTGCCGGGCAACCCGGTGTCGGCGGCGGTGGGGCAGCGTTTCTTCGTTGAACCAGTGCTGCGCCGCCTGCTGGGCCTGGCCGCAGAGCCGCTGCTGCAGCTGCCGTTGCAGGCCGATGTGCGCAAACCGCCGGGCCTGCGCTTCCACGCGCGTGCGCGGGTGGACGTGGACGCGCAGGGGCGCTTGAGCGCGCGCGTGCTGTCTGGGCAGGAATCGTTCCGTTTGAAATCCATGCTGCAGGCCAACGCCTGGGTGGTGCTGGAGGGCGAGGGGGACCTCGTCGCGGCCGGCACACCGGTGCGTGTGCAGGGCTGGGGCCATCAGGACCCGCTGCAGCTGGCAACCCAGGAGTGACGATGAAACAGGTGAATCTGCAGTTGTTCGGTGCGTTTTCCGATCTGGATGACAGCCGCGAGATTGCGCTGGAGGTGGCCGGTGGCACGGTGGCCGATCTGCGCCAGGCGCTGCGTGAGCTGTTGCCGGTGCGCTTTCCCGGTTTCCGCGCCGGGTTGCTGGACTATTCTGCCTTTGCCGACCAGCAGCGCGTGCTGCGTGACCACGAGGCGCTGCCTGCCGATGGCAAGGTGGCGATCCTGCCGCCGGTGAGCGGGGGCTGAGCCATGAGCAGCAACGTGACGGCAAAGGTGGTGGACCGTGCGCAGCACGCCATCGACCCGGCCGAAGGCATCGCGGCGGTGTCCGACCCGGCATTCGGCGGCATAGATGTGTTCATCGGCAAGGTGCGCGACTTCAATGTGGGGCGGCCGGTGACCGGCATCACCTATGACCTGTTCGARCCGCTGGTGCTGAACGAGATCCAGCGCTTTGCGGCGGAGATCGAAGCGACGTTCGGGCCGAAGCTGAAGCTGTATGTGGCGCATGCCAAGGGCCGCTTGGGCATTGGCGATGTTGCGGTGGTGGTGGCTGCGGGCAGCCCGCACCGTGATGAGGCGTTCCGCGCGTGCCGGCAGTTGATCGAGGCGGTGAAACACCAGTGCCCGATCTGGAAGCAGGAACATTACGAGGACGGYGACAGCGAGTGGAGCGAAGGYTGCACGCTGTGCCACGCCGATGGTGAACCGGCGCATGATCACCACTGACGGCAGTAGATCCACGCCATGCGTGGATGGCGCCTTCCCCTCGCGCTTGGCAGAAGCAGCCACGCATGGCGTGGCTCTACTGAGGCGTACCTGCACGGTTGCTCCATGCGTGGATGGCGCCTTCCCCTCGCGCTTGGCAGAAGCAGCCACGCATGGCGTGGATCTATTGAGGCGTACCTGCACGGTTGCTCCATGCGTGGATGGGGCCTTCCCCTCGCGCCCGACAGGAGCGGCCACGTATGGCGTGGTCGGGTTTCCCGCGTGAAAACGCCCATTGCCGGCATCGTGCTGGCCGGCGGCCTGTCCAGCCGGATGGGCCGCGACAAGGCAATGCTGCCCTGGCAGGGGCGCACCCTGCTGGAGCACATGCGCGGCACCTTGCGGCTGGCCGGGGCAGACCGGGTCTGGGTGAGCGGACGCTATCCGGCGTTCGGCGGCGTGCCGGACCAGATCACGCGCTGCGGGCCACTGGGTGGCCTGTACAGCGTGGCGATGCAGATGCCCGATGGCCCTGCCTGGGTGGTGCCGGTGGATACACCCCGGTTGACCCCGGAGCTATTGCAGCAGCTGCGTGACCGGCACAGCGGCGCTTGCACGATCTTTGACGGGCATCCGCTTCCGATGCTGTTTAATGTAGCCAATGAAAGCCGCACGATCCTCGAAAACATGATCCACGATCCCCTCGGCCCGCGCTCCCTGCAGGCCCTGCAACACCGGCTGGACGCGCAGACCCTGCGCCTGGCCCATGCCGATGAAGGCGCCCTGGTCAACTGCAATACCCCCACCCAATGGGAGGACGTTGCCTCATGAAGGTGCAGTTGCAGGAACAGACAATGCGCTTGCGCCTGGACGAGGCCGARCTGGCCACGCTGCTGGCCGGTGAAACGGTGGAGAACCTGACCCGGTTCGGTGGCAGCGGCGGTTGGGGCACGGCCGTTTCGTTGCACGGCGGCGAAAGCGCGGTGCTGCTCGACAGCGGCACCGATTGCCGCCTGGTATTGCCCCGGTCTTCCGTGGAGGACCTGGCTGGGCGCCTGCCATGCCGCGATGGACTGGCCTTTGCGCTGTATCTGGACGACGGCACCACGCTGCAACTGCAGTTCGATGTGGATGTGCGCGACAGCGTGCGCCAGCGCGGCGCAGGCCGGCGCGGCACGTCACCAGCGGCGTGACCCGTGCAGTGCACGGAAGGCGATGGGGCCGTGCCGTATGATGGATGCTTCCGTTCGAGCGTTGCCGTAATGTCTTCGATTCCGTCCCCTCAGCCGCGCCCCGGCCGGGCCACGCCGAATCCTGCCGCCGCCGATGATGGCGACGCGCTGCATTTCTGCAGCACTTGTGCCTTCTCCGATGCTTGCATGTCGCAGGGCTATGACAAGACGGCGCTGGGCGAACTGCATGTGCTGGTAGACCACGTGGGGCCGTTCCATGCGGGGGAATACATCTTCCGTGCGGGTGAGGCCTTCGATTCCATCGCCGCTGTGCGCGCAGGCATGGTCAAGACCTTCGTCGACGACAGCCAGGGCAACGAGCAGGTGCTGGGTTTTGCTCTGCCGGGCGAGGTGATCGGGCTCAACGCGATTCACGGTTCGCGCTTCCCCTGCAATGCGGTGGCACTGGATACGGTGCACCTGTGCCGCATTTCGTTCCCCAAGCTGAGCCTGCTGGCCACCCGCATGCCGGGGTTGCAGGCCAAGCTGTTCAGCCTGCTCAGCGCGGAGATCGGCAAGGTCGCCACGCTGGCGGCCAACCACCGCACCGAGGAGCGGATGGCGGCGTTCCTGCTGGATATGTCGGCGCGTTATGCGCGGCGTGGTTTTTCCGCGACCCGCTTCAACCTGACCATGGCCCGCACCGAGATCGCCAATTATCTGCGGATGGCGCCGGAGACGGTCAGCCGGGTGCTGCGGCGGCTGAGCGATGAGGGTGTCATCGCAGTCAACCAACGTGAGATGCTGCTGCTGCAACCCGAGCGGCTGGCGGCGCTGGCCGTGGCCAGGGATTCCGAAACGGATTGAACACGGACAAGGAGCCGATATGAAGACGCTGGGCGTGTTGTTGCTGGGGATGGTGGCTGCGCTGCCGGCGTGGTCGGCCGAACTTACAGTGTCGGCGGCATCCAGCCTTACCGAAAGCTTCCGCGAGCTGGGCGCAGCCTATGAGAAGGCGAACCCGGGCAGCAGGGTCGACTTCAACTTTGCCGCTTCCGGCGTACTGCTGCAGCAGATCGCGCGCGGCGCGCCGGTGGATGTGTTCGCTTCGGCCGATGAAGCAACGATGGACCAGGCTGCGCAGCAGAAGCTGCTGGCGGCCGGTACGCGTGAGGTTTTTGCGGTGAACGCGTTGTGGGTGGTCGTGCCACCGCAGGCGAAGGCGCCGCCGCGCGCACTGGCCGATCTGGCGGGTGCCGGCGTGCAGCGCATCGCAGTGGGCAACCCGGACAGCGTGCCGGTGGGCCGCTACGCGCAGGGCGCGCTGCAGGCTGCCAAGCTGTGGCCGGCCGTGCAGGGCAAKGTGATCAGTACGCAGAATGTGCGGCAGTCGCTGGATTACGTGGCGCGGGGCGAGGTGGATGCGGGGTTTGTCTACGCCACCGACGCGCAGGCAATGCCTGATCGCGTGCGGCGCGCGTTCCAGGTTCCGGTTGCCGGACGCATCGCCTATCCGCTGGCGGTTGTGCAGGCCAGCACGCAGCCGGTGGAAGCCAGGCGCTTCGCGGCGTTCGTGCGCTCGGCGCAGGGCCAGGCGATCCTGCACAAGCACGGGTTCGGCAAGCCCTGACGGATGGACCTGGACTGGAGCGCACTGGGATTGTCGTTGAAGGTGGCCGGCTGGGCCACGGCGATCAATCTTGTTGCCGGCGTGGCGCTTGGCGCGCTGCTGGCGCGGCGGCGCTTTCCCGGTCGGGAACTGCTGGATTCGATACTGACCCTGCCGATGGTGCTGCCGCCGACGGTGCTGGGCTATTACCTGCTGGTGCTGATCGGGCGCAATGGCCCGATCGGCGCCTGGTTGCAGTCGTGGTTCGGCATCAACCTGGTGTTTACCTGGCAGGCGGCGGTGATCGCTGCTGCGGTGGCGTCGTTTCCGCTGGTGTTCAAACCGGCACGCGCTGCATTCGAGGAAGTGGACGGCCAGTTGGAGCAGGCCGCGCGCACGCTGGGCGTGTCCGAAGCGGCGGTGTTCTTCCGCATCACCCTGCCGCTGGCATGGCGCGGGATCCTGGCGGGCCTGCTGCTGGCGTTCGCACGGGCGATGGGTGAGTTCGGCGCCACGCTGATGGTGGCCGGCAGCATTCCGGGCCGCACGCAGACCTTGTCGATCGCCATCTATGAAGCGGTGCAGGCGGGGCAGGATGGCAAGGCCAATGCGCTGGTGATCCTGACGTCGGTGGTGTGCATCGTGATCCTGCTGCTGGCCGCGCGGCTGGTGGGTGGGCGCCGTCGGGAGCTGCGCGATGTGGCTTGACCTGCAGGTGCAGCGGCGATTGCAGGCGTCCGGCCAGACGTTCGAGCTGGACGTAGCACTGCAGTGCACGCAGCGGCAGGTGGTGCTGTTCGGGCCTTCCGGTGCCGGCAAGAGCCTGACGCTGAAAGCGGTGGCCGGCCTGCTGCGCCCGGAGCATGGTCATGTGCGCCTGCACGGGCAGACACTGTTCGATGCGGGAGCAGGGGTCGATCTGCCACCGCAGCGTCGTCGCCTGGGATATGTGTTCCAGGACTACGCGCTGTTTCCGCACCTGAGCGTGCGCCAGAACGTGGCGTTCGGGCTGCAGCGGGGCTGGTTGAATCCACCGCGCGGCACCCGTATCGAGGCAGTGGAGCAGTGGCTGCAGGCATTCCGGATCGAGCATGTGGCGGATCTGCTGCCGTCACAGGTATCCGGCGGACAGCGCCAGCGCACGGCGTTGGCGCGTGCACTGGTGACCCGGCCACAGGCGTTGCTGCTGGACGAACCGTTCGCAGCGCTCGACCACGACCTGCGCCAGCACCTGCGCCAGGAGCTGGAAACCGTGCTGGATGAAACCGGTATTCCGCTGCTGCTGATCAGCCACGATCCGCAGGATGTGGCGGTGTTCGGCCAGCAGGTRGCGCGSGTGGTGGACGGGCGCGTCGTCGRYGGWTGAYRCGCGGCGKTSKTGSCGRGCCATATCCTGGCGCGCYGTGYATCCACGCGGGTAGTGCCGGCCGCTGGCCGGCAGCGYCGTAGGGACGGTTCAATACAGCTCGCAGTGGGTGCGGCCCTCACCGCGCAGGGCATCCCAATGGCCTTCGCCGCCGATCGCGTCGATGGCTTCGCGCATCGCACCTTCCAGGTGGCTCTTGTTGCCACACAGGTAGATGTGGCCGCCACGGGCCAGCACTTCCCGCATCTGCGTGGCCTGCTGCTGCAACACATGCTGCACATAGACCTTCTGCGCAGCATCGCGCGAGAACGCCGTGTGCAGGCTGGCCAGTACGCCACGCGCCTGCCAGTCCTGCAACTGCTCGCGGTACAGGAAGTCATGCTCGCGGTGCTTCTCGCCGAACACCAGATGGACCTCCCGCGCATCGCCGGTTGCCTGCAGTTCCTGCATCAGGCCCATCAGCGGCGCGATGCCGGTACCGGTGCCCACCAGCAGCAGAGGTGCGTTGTCGCCTTCGGGCAGGTGGAAGCCCGGATTGGAGCGGCAGTACACACGCGCCGTGTCGCCGCCTTGCAGCAGGCTGCCGGTGGCGGTGCCGAAGCGTTCGCGGCCACGCAGGGTGTAGCGCACTTCGCGTACACACAGGCTCAGCTGGTCATCGCGCGGATGCGAGGCAATCGAGTAGGCGCGCGGCAGGCAGGGTGATAGCAGCTCGCGCAATCGCGCCAGCGGAACCGACTGCGGGGTGGCGTGGTCCTGCAGCACGTCCAGCAGGTCCAAGCCATGCAGGTAGGCGTCGAGTTCGCGTTTCTGGCTGATCTTCAGCAGGCTTTTCAGTACGTCGCTACCCCCCAGCCTGGCCAGTTCGCGCAGTACGCCCTTGCTGAGCAGGCGCAGTTCGCGGTCGCGCAGCGCGTCGACGGCGCTGGAATCGCCATACCAGCTGGCCAGAGCCTGCAGCAGCGCAGGATCGTTTTCTGCAATCAGATGCAGGGTGTCGCCGGCCCGGTAGGCCATGCCGCTGCCCGCGATGTCCAGCTGCAGGTGCCAGGCGGCGGGGGTGCTGTGATTCAGTCGGCGCCGTTCGACAATGCCGGCGGCGAACGCGTTGTCTTCGCCGTAAGCCGTCACCTGCAGGCGCAGATCCTGGCCGGCGGTCGCATCACCGTCCAGTACCTGGCCCAGCACCGGCCGCCACTGCTGGAAGAACTGTTCGTAGCCGAGGTCGGCGTCGACACGGTGCAGTAGTGGCTGCGCCTGACGATCACTCAACGCTGCATCCAGCGCCTTGGTGAAACCGCAGAAGCTGGGGTAGCCGGTATCCCCCAGGCCGAACACCGCGTAGCGCAGTCCGGGCAGGGCGGGCGCCTGTCGCAGCGACTCGAAGAAGCGCTCGCCATTGGCCGGTGGCTCGCCGTCGCCGAACGAGCTGGAGATGGCCAGCAGCACATCGCCGTGGCCGAGGCCGGCCACATCGATGTCATTGAACGGCAGGACCTGCGGTCCATGCGGCTGCAGTTCCGGGTCCGCGCCCAGGCGTTGGGCCAGGGCGCGGGCGTTGCCCGACTCGGAGGCGAAACCCACCAGCAGCCGGCTGATGGGCCTGCGTGTGGGGATGGCGTTCACGCAGCCTCGTAGAAGTCGTCGAACTTTTCCTTGCTGAACTCGACAAGGTCGTAGTTCTGCATCAGGTCGTTCACCACGCGGCGGATGCTGATGTACGAGGTGATGTTGCCATCGGCGTCGAACAGTGGCTGCACGGTGGTGTCGACCACGTAGAGCACGCCGCCCTTGCCAAGGTTGGGGACGATGCCGGTCCAGGTCTTGCCGGCCTTGATGGTGTCCCACATGTCCTTGTAGACGGCCTTGGGTACGTCAGGATGGCGGACGATGCTGTGCGGCTGGCCGATCAGTTCCTCGCGCGCGAACCCGGTGAGCGTGCAGAACAGGTCGTTGGCATAGGTGATGTTGCCCTGCAGGTCGGTGGTGGAAATCACCATCACGTTCTGCATGGCGTTGAGCAGCTGGGCGTTGTCGGGGGTGTAGCTCATCGCAGGTCCTTTGGATGCCGGTGACGCCGGCGTATTGGGTTCCTGCATAGAGATACGCGCCCGTGGCGTGGGGCGGATTGATATAGGTCAAGCGTGTGCCCGGAGGGGGCTGCGACCGGCTGTCGCAGGGAGGGGCGGCGCTAGTGGGCGATGGCGGGGAATCCGATGGTGTGGTGGCAGTGCCGTAGCAGTGCGCGCCCTTCTTCGTCATCGCGTTGGATACGATCCCCGCTGAAGAATGCCTGCAACGACTGGCCCATCGCGTTGCCGGCATTTCCAGAGCGCTGTGCAGCCGCCGGCAGCAGGCTGTCAGCGCGGGGATCATGGCGGCCAGGTAGCTGCTCGCGCCGAAGCTCACGTTCAATCGCCAGCAGCGCGCATGCCCCGGCGAGGTAGGCCTCCGGTTCCCGGTGCGCTCCCCATCGGCGCTGGCCTGCCATCGCGGTGGCGATATGGTGGAACTCGTGCGCGGTGGTGGAGATTACGCGCGCACGCAGTGCAGCAGCGTCGTCGCCAGCGGGAAACCAGAACGCCACCACCAGTTCTGGTCGGACTGGTCTGGCAGGTTGTTGCCAGATGCCGCCGCCGTCGCTGACGATCGTGACCTGGTAGCGGACCGGTGTATCGTTCAGGCCTGCGGCATGGAGCGGTTGTCTCGCGGCGTGCGCGGCGGCAGTGCATAGAATCACGGCCTGGTCAGTGGATAGGCTGGGTTCGACCCAGCGCACCATCACTTCGATTGTTTCCCGTTGGCAAGTGTGCGAGTGCGTCGTCTGCTCGGAACTCTCCTGGCCGCGCAGTACCGATGCGGTGCCAACGCTCAGCTGCAAGGGCGCTCCGCGCAGGCGCGTGGCAAACCCTCCGTCCGCGCCGACACTATCTCGCGGGGGAATATCGAGGGTATTGCACGCACTGGCGCAGAGCAGCAGCGCTGCTGCGCCCGTGGCGTGCCGCAACCAGGATTCCATCTGCAGGAGATCACCCTTCCAAGGCGGTGGATGCATCCTTGCAGACGCCCCGGCGCACGCACAATCAGACGTGTTGCATAGGGAAGCCGATGGTCGGCGCCGGTTGTCCTCTGGCGCTCACCCCATCACATACCGCAGCACACCCGCCGATACCACGCCGATCAGCACCGTCGGCAGCATCGACAGCCGCGTGGCCGCAAGCAACGTGATCGCCAGTGCAGCCAGGTCGGCCGGCTTGTCGGCCACGAAGTCCGGGGCGATCACCGAGATCAGCACGCAGCCCGGGGCGGCTTCCATCACCGTCACCGCGCGCTTGCCCAGGGTGCGGTTGCGCAGCGCGAGGAAACCGATGATGCGGGTGAGATAGGTGGCGGCGGCCATCAGGATGATGGTCAGCACCGAGGTCCAGTGGATCAGGCCGTTGAAGATCATGCGGCGTCCTCGGCCAGCAGCCACGCAGCGGCCAGACCGGCCAGCGCGCCGCTGGCGACGTACCAGGCGCCGGGCACCAGCAGGTAGGTGCCCGCTGCCACCACCAGGCTGACCAGCCATGGCCGGGCGGCGCGCATGCCTTGCCACATGCCACGCAGCAACACCAGGAACACGGCGGGGAAGGCCATGTCGAAGCCATAGGCGTGGATGTCACCGAGCAGTGGGCCGACGATCGCGCCCAGCGCGGTGCACAGTACCCACACGGTGTACAGGCCGGCCGACACGCCGAGGTAGTAGGACAGGCTGAAGCCCAGTGCGCGACGGCGCGCATCGGCCACGCCCAGTGCCCAGCTTTCATCGCACATGAAGAACAGCGCCGGCAGCACGCGACGGYGCGGCAGGTGCTGCAGCAACGGCGCCAGGCTGGCACCCATCAACAGGTGGCGGCTGTTGACCAGCGCGGTGATCGCTACGATCAGCGCGATGTGTGGCGGCGAAGTCCACAGTTCGACCGCGGCGAATTCAGAGCCACCGGCAAAGTTGAGGCCGGTCATCAGCGGCACTTCCAGCACCGACAGGCCCTTCTGGGCGGCCTGGGCACCGAGCACCAGGGCGAAAGGAATGAAGCCGATCATCACCGGCACGGCGGCGCGCAGGCCGCGCAGGAATTCGGCGCGCGGTGCGGTGTCGCACGCGGGATCAGGCAGGGGCAGGGTGGTTCGGGCGTCCATGGATCAACAACGGGTGGGGGTGGCCCATGCTAACGGTCCGATCACGAAATCGGGTTGCGTTGATGCCATTGAGCCGACGGAATGTGGAATATCATGCGGCCATCAGCCTGATGGGTGAAATTTCATGCAGTACCAGCTCGACAACCTGGATCGCCGCATCCTCGACGCCCTGCAGCGCGATGGTCGCCTGCAGAACCTGGAGCTTTCGCGACAGGTGGGGCTGTCGCCGTCCGCCTGTCTGCGCCGGGTCCGCCTGCTGGAAGAGGGCGGCTACATCGATCGCTACGTGGCCCTGCTCAACGCGGCGAGGATCGGGCGTGGGTTCACGGTGTTCGTCCGCGTGTGGCTGCGTGGCCAGGACGAAGACACCACCAACCACTTCATCAACAGCATCAAGTCCTTCCCGGAAGTGCTTGAATGCCATCTGATGGCGGGCGACTGCGACTTCCTGCTGCGGGTGGCGGTGGCCGACCTTGATGCGTACCGGCAGTTCCAGATACAGCACCTCAACCGGATCGCCGGGGTGCAGAACACCAAGACCGAAATCCCCATGCAGCGGATCAAGCAGACCACTGAACTGCCGGTCTGAACGGCCCGGCGCGTCCCCTGCGCGCCGCCGTCATCGCAATGACACGTGACGCCGCTACGGTTTGACCCGCTTGCCGGCCGTGCGCAGGTCGACCCGCCTGGTCGCACCGCGCTTCGCCGCTGCAGCTGATGTCGCTGCCGAGGGTCATGTGTTCTACGTCAGGGGGCTGAATGGACAGCATGCGATCAGACGTTGGAGGGTGGCGGCCGCCGCCGGGTTGCTGTTCGCCTTCGCTGCCGCCGCACAGGACGACATCCGCGCCTATGACATTCCCGCGCAGCCGCTGGAACAGGCGGTCGAGCGCTTCAGCGTCGTCAGCGGCTGGTCGGTGATGTATCCCGGCGACCTCGGCACGGGCCGCAGCAGCCATCCGCTGCAGGCCAGCCTGCCGCCACTGCAGGCGCTGCAGGTGGTGCTGCAGGATACGGGTGTCGAGGCCGAGCTGATCGGCGCGCAGCGCGTGGTCCTGCGCCGCGCCGCACGCGCCGCTGCCGAGGCCTCTGCGACCGGTGTGGCCAACGACCTCGGGCAGCGTCGCCGCTTCGGCGACCTGCAGCAGCGGCTGCGCACTGCGTTCTGTGGCGACCCTGACCTTGCACCGGGCGCCTATGCGGCGACGCTGCGCTTCCGCATTGCCAACGACGGCCAGGTGCAGGAACCCGAACTGCTTGCCGGCAGCGGCAGCACCCGCCGCGATGCGCGTCTTCTGCAGGCGATGCAGGCGCTGCGGCTGGACGCCGATGCTGCCGCGCTGCCGCAGCCGGTGACCCTGCAGATCCGTCCTTCCAGCGCGGGCCACGACTGTGGCCGGCGCCCGCCCCAACCATGACGTCAAGGAATCGAACATGAGCAACAGCACGGCTGGGGCGGTAGACCTGATGGACCATCTGCTGGGCGCGTACGACGAACTGAAGCGCCGCCTGGTGCGCAAGCTGGGCTCGGAAGAGCTGGCCGGCGACGCGCTGCAGGACACCTGGATGCGCCTGAGCACGCGTCGCGATCGCCTGGACCCGGTACAGAACCCAGCGGYGTACCTGCTGCGCATGGCGATGAACACCGTGATCGACCGCCAGCGCGCCGACCATCGCCTGCTGAGCCTGGAAGAAGTGGATACGTTGATGGACATGGCCGATCCCGGCCCGGGGCCGGCACAGGCGGCCGAGCAGGAGATGGCGCTGGAAGACATGGTCGGCCTGCTGCAGCGGATGCCCGAGCGCCGCCGCCGGATACTGCTGGCGATCCGCGTGGACGGCCTGCAGCAGCGCGATGTGGCCGAGCACCTGGGCGTGTCGTTGCGGCTGGTGCAGCGTGAGCTGAAAGCCGCACAGGATTATCTGGCCGAACGCAGCGGGCAGGGACGGCAGGTGCGGTTCTGAGGCACGGCATCCGTCTACACTTTGACGCCGAGCAGAACCCCGCAGCGTGCGGGGACGGCAAGAGCCCTCATGGACGCTGACGACCAACCGCACCGCCCGCTCGACGCCGTGGAGCGCCAGGCCCACGCGTGGGTGGTACGGTTGACCTCGGGCGAAGCCACTGCGGCCGATGCCAGGAAATTCCGCCAATGGTGCGAGGCCGATCCCGGCCATCGGCACGCCTTTGCGCGCGCGAAACGGCAATGGGAGCAGGTACGCCTGGCCGGTGAGCAGCTGCCTGCCGCCGCACGACAGCCGCAAGCGGCAACCCCGGCACAACGCTGGAGCCGGCGTGCATTCCTGGGTGYGGCTGTGGCAGCGCCGGCGAGCCTGGCCGTGGTGGCTGCGCTGCACCCGCCACTGGGCCTGTGGCCTTCGGTGACGGCGATGACCGCCGATTTCCATACCGGTACCGGCGAGCGGCTGCAGATTGCGCCGACGCCGCACGTGAAGATCGAGCTGGATACGCAGAGCAGCCTGCGCCGGCGCAGTGATGCCGAGGGTGAAGGCTTCGAGCTGGTGCAGGGACAGGCGGCGATCGAGGCCGCTGCGGGAGCGCGCCTGGCGCTGTTCGCCGGGCCGGGTTGCCTGGTGGCCGACGAGGGCGCAGCACGCCTGGATGTGCGCAACACCGACGGCCAGGTGCGCGTGACCTGCCTGCGCGGCAGCGTGCGCATCGAGCATCCGCAAGGTCGCCTGCAGCTGCAGGCCGGCCAGCAGACGGTGTATGACGAGCGCCTCAGTGGCGTGGTGGCCGAAGCCGTGGCGGCCGAAGTCAGCGCCTGGACCGAAGGCATGCTGGTGTTCCGCCGCGCGCCACTGCGTGAGGTGGTGGCCGAGATCAACCGCTACCGGCGCGGCAAGGTGCTGCTGGGCGAATCCGCATTGGCGCGGGCGCCGGTCAGTGGTCGCTTCCGCATTGATGATCCGGATGCCGCACTGGAGCAGCTCGGGCAGACGCTGTCACTCGGCCTGCGTCGCTTTCCCGGTGGAATTGCCGTCTTGGGGTAAGACCCTGGCTGCGCGCGACGCGCACGCCCGCTGCATGCATGGAGAGGCCAAGGATGCGCAACGAGACCATCGGTGTGTTGGATCTGCGCCGCAATCTGTCGGCGCTGCTGGAAACCACCCAGCGGCGGCCGCTGATGGTGCACCGCTATGGCGCGCCGTGGGTATGCGTGGTGTCCGACCCGCAGTGGCGGCAGCAGGCGGTGCTGCTGGAGTTCGAGCCACAGGACCATCCGTTGGCGATGCTGCTGCGGTTGCAGCGGCAGGCGCTGCCACTTTCGGAATCGGGAATGCTGCCTGCTGCTGCACTGGCACGTGCCTTGTTGCTGATGGCCATGCACGGCATCGAGGGTCTGGCGGCACTTCACGATCACGTGCGCTACCACCGGTTGTGGCACTGGTTCGTGGCCGCCAGCGATGCACAGATGGAGGGATGGCAGCTGCCACTGCTGCCGGCGGCGACGGCGGCGCTGCTGGATGACGCGGACGCGATGCACGCGCTGGCGGCATTCGCGCAGCGCAGCGACGTTGTCGTGCTGGCCCGGCGGTGTGGCGGAGAGGCGCCGCGCCTGGACCTGCAAGCCTGCAGGAGGATGACGTTGCGGTGACATTCCCGCGATGCTGCCACGCACTGCTCAACATCGCATTCGTGCTGTCGCTTCGGCTGCCTTGCTGACGTCTTCTGCAGAGTACGACGCTCCCGCGTCGCGGAGCGCAGGCGACGCCGATGAACGACAGTCGCAGGATCAGCATGCTGGAGCTGGACCGCCACCTGAGCCAGTCGCTGGAGCAGGCGCGGCACGCCCCAGTGAATGTGCAGCGCTATGGGCAGCCGTGGGTGTGGATGCTGTCCAGCGATGCCTGGGCCGATGCGGCAAGGTGGTCAGCGCTGGATGTCAGCGGCCATCCGTTGATGCTGCTGCGGCAGGCGCTGGACGCATGCCTGCAGCCGTGGCCTGAAGCGGCCTTGGCCACGCTTGCGCAGGRGAGCGCGGAGATGCGCATGGTGCAACGTGCGGTGCTGCTGATCGCGCTGTGCGCCCCTGGCAGCGTGCAGCGCCTGCACGACGATCTTCGCTATCACCAGGTGTACCGGCAGTTCATCGGCTTCGATCATGGCATGGCCTGGTCGCCCCTGCAGTGCATGCGCCTGCTGCAGGCGTGTGCCGCGCCAGTGCTGCAGCGCTGCGTGGAGGAAACGCTTGCGCGCGTTCCGTCGTCGCTGGTGGACGCTGCCTGCGTGGGGAATGCGCGCCGTGTGGGTGATCGGCTGCAGGAACGGCCGATTTCCGCAGGATGTTTATCGTACTGACACATGCGCCGCTGACCATGGGGCGGCGGTCTCTTCCAGGATGATGAGGGCGGAACAATGGCAATGCAGATGGGTGGTCGCAGGGCTCGGCAGCAGGGCTTCAGCCTGATCGAGATCATGGTGGTGGTGGTCATCATCGGCATTCTGGCTGCACTGATCGTGCCCCGCCTGATGGATCGCCCCGACCAGGCCCGCGTGGTGGCGGCACGCCAGGACATCGCCGCACTGATGCAGGCCATGAAGCTGTACCGGCTGGACAATGGGCGTTACCCCAGTGCCGGGCAGGGGCTGCAGGCGCTGCTGAGACCGCCGCAGGGCAGCGGCGCGATGCCGGTCACGCCGTACCTCGACCGCCTGCCGGATGACCCGTGGGGGCACCCCTACCAGTACCAGAACCCCGGCACGCACGGCGATATCGACGTGTTCTCGCTGGGGGCCGACAGCAAGCCCGGCGGTGAGGCCGGCAACGCGGACATCGGCTCCTGGCAGTTGTGAGGCCGGACAATGGCACGCCGGAACATTCCAGGTGCGTTTACCCGCCAGCAGGGCATGGCGGTGATCGTGGCGATGCTGGTGGTGGCACTGGTGGCGGTGATCGCCACTGCGCTGCTGACCCGGCAGGCCGCACAGCTGCGTGCGGTACGCAGCGACCAGCTGCGCATGCAGGTACGCATGGCAGTGGACGTCACGCTGGAACGCGCGGCGCAGCAGTTGCGTGACGACGCGCGCGAGCAGTTGACTACCGTTGGCAACGGGCGCTGGGCGCGGCCGGTGCAGCTGCAGGCGCCGCTGCCGGTGCACCTGCAGCTGGTGGACGCGCAGTCGAGGTTCAACCTGCGCACGCTGCTGGCTGACGGCCAGCCTGCCGCAGAGGCACTGCGTGCGTTCACTTCGCTGTGTGTGGGGCAGGGGCTGCCCCGCGCGGCCTGTGCCAGCGCCGCAACGCAGGTCCAGTCGCGCCTGCGCGATGGCGATCGGCAGGCGCGGGCACCGTTGCCGCGTGAGTCGCTGATTGAACAGGTGCTGGCAGGCGCTGATCCGGTGGCGATACAGGCACTGGCGCGGCGTACGGTGGTGCTGCCAGCGCAGACCCTGGTCAACGCCAATACAGGTGATATCGCCGTACTGCAGGCGGTTGCACCGGGGGTGGATGCCGGGCGCCTGCAGGCGCTGCTGGGCGAGCGCGATCGTGGCCACTGGCTGCTCAACCGCGGGGACATCGCCAACCGGCTGCAGCTGAGCAACGAACAGATGGCGCTGATGCCGCTGGGTATCCACAGCGAGTGGTTCCTGGCGGTAGGCCAGGTACAGGCAGACGGCGCATCGGTGGATTTCCGCGCATTGATCTGGCGCGAGTACCGTGACGACAGCGTGCGTGTGCAACGGGTATGGACAAGGATCGGTGCATGAGCCTGCAGCTGAGAGTGCGCCTGCCGGCGCTGGAACGATTGGATGGGGACAGCGCGGTGGAGTGGTCGCAGCTGCACAAGGACCGCGTGCTGGCCACGGGAAGCGACCCTCTGTCGACGCTGGGCCAGCGCTTTCCGCAGGCGAGGGTGCATGCGAGCCTTGATCCGCAGGACCTGATCCTRCTTGAGCTGCAGCTGCCGCCGCTGCCCGGGCGACGCCTGCAGGCGGCCCTGCAGGGTGAAGTGGAAGCGATGCTGCTGGATGATCTGCAGGAGGTGGCGCTGGGCCATGGCACCCAGGCGGCCGATGGCACGGTGGCGGTGGCGTGGCTTGGCCTGCAGGCGATTGCGCGCGTACAGCAGCAGCTGCAGGAGTGCGGGCTGCAGTTGCAGGCGCTGCACCCAACGCCCTTGCTGCTGCCGTGGGCGGTCGGGCAGGCCACCCTGCAGCTGTGTGGTGATCAGGTGCTGGTCCGCTGTGGCCGTGATCGTGGCTTCGTGCAGTGGTGCGGTGGGCGTGACCTGGCCTCGGTGATGCAGGTGCTGGCCGTGCGCCTGCAGCAGGCCGGGGTGCAGGCAGTGCAGTGGATCGATGCCGTGCCGCCCGCTTGGGCCGAGCGTCTGCCGGCCAGCGTGCTGACGCAGGCGGTGCAGTGCAGCGGTCCGCTGCCTGGCTGGTCACTGCCGTTGCCGGCCTCGGGTGCAGGTGCGCCACGCCTGGCTATCGGTCTTGCGCTGGCGGCGGCGGTGCTGGCTGCACTGGGCCTGCAACTGCAGGTGTCGCGCTGGCACAGCGAGGGTGAAGCCCTGCAGCATGACATGGCGCGGCAGTTCAGCACGCACTTCCCCGAGATCCACGATGTGGTCGATCCGGTGGTGCAGGCGCGGCGGGCACTGGCGGTGCCGGCAGTGCCACGGGCACTTCCCGCCGTGCAGCAGCAGGTTGCCAGCGTGCTGCAGGCCATCCCCGAGTTGGCTGGCCAGGTCCGCAGCCTGCGCTATCAGCCGGGCCAGCTGGAGATGGAGCTGGATGCCGACGCGCAAGCCTTGGCCGAGGACGCGCAACGGCTGGAGCGCTGGCAGCAGGCGATGCAGGCACAGGGGTTGCAGCTTGCGCACGAAGCCGGTGGCCGCTTGCGGATCAGCAGCGGGACTGCTCCGTGACCGCATCGGAACTACGGCCGGCGGGCGTCGTGCGCGGACTGTCGCAGCGTTGGCAGCGGCTGGCGGCGCGCGAGCGCGCGATGCTGCTGTTGATGGCTGTGGCGATAGCGGCGGCCGCACTGTGGCTGGGCTGGCTGCAGCCGCTGCTTAAGCAGCGCAGCCATTGGCAGGCTGAGCTTCCACGGCTGCAGGCGCAGGCGGCAGCACTTGCACCGCTGCTGCGCGCCCGTGAACAACAGCAGCAGGCGCAAGGCCGGCGGCCGACACTTGCAGGCCTGCGCCAACAGATCACCGCTGCCGGCCTGGCGGGCAGCCTGCATATCGAAACGCGCGACGGGCGCTGGCACCTGCAGGTACGCAGTGTGCCCGCCGATGCGCTCTGGAACTGGCTGCTGCCTCTGCTGGCCGACCCGGCCATCGAACTGCAGCAACTGCAACTGCAACGGACAGGGGACGCGAACATGCCGGCGGCACGGATTTCCGGAAACATCGTGATGGCCGCCCAGGGCGGTGGCCATCCATGAAGGCGATGCGCAGCCTGGGCTGCAGCGCGGCATTGGCACTGGTGGTGGGCCTGGCCCATCTTCCGGCGCCGGTGCAGGCGCAGGACGCCAATGGCGAACCGGTGCAGCTGAACCTGGTGGACACCGATATCGGTGGGGTGCTGCGCATGGCGRCACGCTTCACCGGCCGCCAGTTCCTGGTCGACCCCCGGGTGAGCGGCAAGATGACCGTGGTCTCCGATGGGCCGGTCAGCCGTGTGCAGGCTTACCAGCTGCTGCTGGGTGCATTGCGCATGCGCGGTTTTGCCGTGGTTGAAAGCGGGGGTGTCAGCCGGGTGGTGCCGCAGGCGGATGCCAAGCTGCTGGGCGGCCGCGTTGGTGCCGGTGGCGCGGGCGGCGAAATAGCCACGCGCACGTTTTCCCTGCGCTACGAGAGTGCCGCAGCGCTGGTGGCGGTGCTGCGGCCGATGATCACCGCGGACAATCCGATCACCGCGAACCCCGGCAACAACACGCTGGTCATCACCGACTACGCCGACAACCTGGAGCGCATCGCGCGGGTCATCGCCAGCGTGGATACACCGGCCGGCATGGACACCGACGTGGTGAAGCTGCAGCAGGGCATTGCCGTGGACGTGGCGGCGATGGTCGCACCGCTGCTGGATGCGCAGGGCGCGGAGCCGGCGCAGAAGGTGGTGGTGATGGCCGACCCGCGCAGCAACAGCGTGCTGCTGCGTTCCAGCAGCCCGGGCCGCACGCGCCTGGCGCGGCAGCTGGTGGAGAAGCTGGACAAGGCCCAGGACGAGTCCGGCAACCTGCATGTGGTGTACCTGCGCAACGCCCAGGCCACGCAGCTGGCCGGGGTGCTGCGGGGCGTGGTGGCAGGGCAGAGCGATGCGCCGGCAATGGGCAGCAGCGACGGCATCACTGCATTGCCGGGCGAGACCAGCCGCAATGCCAGCCCGCCGCCGCAGCCTGCACAGGGCAAGAACAAAGGGAATGCGCTGGAATCGCCGCGGCTTGATCCCGGCCGTCGCGAACCGACCGATGCCGGCAGCACCGGCTTCAGCCAGAACGGCATTTCGGTGCAGGCCGACATCGCCACCAACACCTTGCTGATCTCTGCCCCGGAGCCGGTGTACCGCAACCTGCGGCGGGTGATCGACCAGCTGGACCAGCGTCGGGCGCAGGTGCTGGTGGAGAGCCTGATCGTGGAGGTCAACCAGACCGACGCTGCCGAACTGGGCGTGCAATGGATGCTGGGCAACGGCCGCACCTTCGGTGGCACCCATTTCGGCGGCACCACCGGTGGTAGTGGGCTGAACACCACCGCGCGCACCACGCTCGACGTGCTGCCGAAGGACGGGCTGAACGTCGGCGTGATCGACGGCACGATCAACCTGCCGGGCGTGGGCCAGATCCTCAACATGAAGGCGCTGGCCAACGCACTGCAGAGCAAAGGCGGCGCCAACATCCTCTCCACGCCGAACCTGATGACGCTGGACAACGAGGCGGCCAGCATCATGGTCGGGCAGACCGTGCCCTTCGTCAGTGGCCGCTATGTGACCGATGGCGGTGGTGGCAGCAACAACCCGTTCCAGACCATCGAACGCGAGGACGTGGGCCTGAAGCTGCGGGTGCGCCCGCAGATTTCCGAGGGCGGCACGGTGAAGCTGGACATCTACCAGGAAGTCAGCAGCATCGATGCGCAGAGCTCGGGCAGCGCCGGCATCATCACCAACAAGCGCGCGCTGGACACCAGCGTGCTGCTCGATGACGGCCAGATCATGGTGCTGGGCGGCCTGCTGGAAGACAGCGTCAGTCATGGCCGTGATGCGGTGCCGGGCCTGGGCAAGATTCCAGTGCTGGGCGCACTGTTCCGCAGTGACACCCGCAAGCGCGCCAAGACCAACCTGATGGTGTTCCTGCGCCCGCACGTGGTGCGTGACCCGGCTGCCGGCCAGCGCCTGACCCGCGACCGCTACGACTACATGCGCAATGCACAGGCCGGCGCGCAGCCGGTGCAGAGCTGGGCATTGCCGGCGCTGTCGGCGCCGCAGCTGCCACCGCAGGACCTGTCTGTGCTCGGCCAGGGCAATGCGCGCGATGGACAGGGCCAGCCGCTGCAGAACGGCAGCCTTGCGGCGTTGTATCCGGCCAGCGAGGGCACTGTGCAGGTGGTGCAGTTCGCGCAGGGGCTGGATGCAGCGCGTGCCACGCAGGCCGTGGCACAGGTGCGCGCGCTTGGCCTGCAGGCCTATGCCGAAACCACGCCGGGCGAAACCGGACAGCGACTGCGGGTGCGGGTGGCACGCGACCCGGCCACGCTCGACCCGGCGCTGCAGCAGCTGCGCGGGCTGGGCTACACCCCGGAACTGGTCATCGGCCCATGAGCATGGCCACGCCGCCGCCAGCGCTGCCGTATGCCTGGGTGCGCAGCCACGGCGTGATGCTGGCCGAAGCAGGCGGCGCGCCGGTTCTGCTGGGAACTGCCGAGACCGCCGCCTGGGCGGTGGCCGAACTGCGCCGCCGGCATGGGCCGCTGCCGTTCCAGGTGCTGGATGCGGCGGCCTGGCAGCAGCGGTTGGGCGAGCAGTATCGTGACGGTGGCGATGCCGCTGCACTGGTCGGCGCGGCCGAAAGTGAAGTCGATCTCGACCGGCTGATGCAGGACATGCCCGAGGTGACCGATCTGCTGGATGCACAGGACGACGCGCCGGTGATCCGCATGATCAACGCCCTGCTGGCACAGGCCGCGCGTGACGGTGCAAGCGATCTGCACATCGAACCTTTCGAAACTCATTCGGTGGTGCGCTACCGCGTCGATGGCACCCTGCGTGACATGGTGCAGCCACGACGTGCGTTGCACGCGGCGCTGGTCTCGCGCATCAAGATCATGGCCCACCTGGATATCGCCGAGAAGCGCCTGCCGCAGGATGGGCGCATTGCGATCCGCGTGGGTGGCCGGCCGCTGGATATCCGCGTCTCCACCGTGCCCACCGGGCACGGCGAACGGGCGGTGCTGCGCCTGCTGGAAAAGGATGCCGGGCGGTTGCAGCTGCAACGCCTCGGCATGGCCGACGATACGCTGGCCACCTTCACCGGGTTGATCCGCCAGCCGCATGGCATCGTGCTGGTGACCGGGCCGACCGGCWGCGGCAAGACCACATCGCTGTATGCGGCACTGGGGCAGCTCGACAGCAGCACCAGCAACATCCTCACGGTGGAAGACCCGGTGGAGTACGACTTCGCCGGCATCGGCCAGATCCAGGTCAACGCGCGCATCGGCATGAGTTTCGGCACGGCGTTGCGCGCGATCCTGCGCCAGGATCCGGACACCATCATGATCGGTGAGATCCGTGACCTGGAAACGGCGCAGATCGCGGTGCAGTCGTCGCTGACCGGCCACGGCGTGCTGGCATCGCTGCATACCAATGATGCGATTTCGGCGGTGACCCGACTGGCGGACATGGGCGTGGAACCTTTCCTGCTGGCCTCATCGTTGCGTGGCGTGCTGGCGCAGCGGCTGGTGCGCAGGCTGTGCCTGCAGTGCCGGCGTGCCGAAGTGGATGCCGAGGGCCGCACCGTGTGGCGGGCCGTAGGCTGCCCCGCCTGTGCGAACAGCGGCTACCGCGGGCGCACCGGTATCCACGAACTGTTCGTGGTGGATGAGCGCGTGCGGGCACTGATCCATGAAGGGCAGGGCGAACCTGCGCTGCGCGAGGCCGCGCGGCGCGCCGGCATGCGCACCCTGCGCCAGGACGGGCAGCGCTGGGTCGACAGCGGGGTGACTACGCTGGAGGAGATCCTGCGCGTGACCGGCGACGACTGAGGCGCGCATGGCACTGTTCGACTACCAGGCCGCCAACGCGCAGGGGCGCATCGAGAAGGGACAGCTGGACGCCGACAACGCGCGCGGCGTGCGCCAGCAACTGCGCGGGCGTGGGCTGACACCGGTACAGGTATCAGCCGCACGCAGTGCTGGCAGTGGCTGGGGCACGCGCAGGCTGTCGGCCAGCGAACTGGCCTGGGCCACGCGGCAACTGGCCAGCCTGCTGGCCGCCAGCCTGCCGCTGGAAAGCGCATTGAGCGCCGTGATCGAACAGGCCGAACGCCCGCACGTTGCGCAGGCACTCACTGCGGTGCGTGCCGATGTGCGCGGCGGCCAACGGTTGACCGTGGCGCTGGCGGCGCGGCCGCGCGACTTTCCCGCGATCTATCGTGCCCTGGTGGGTGCCGGCGAGGATTCCGGCGATCTGGCGCGGGTGATGGAGCGCCTGGCCGACTACATCGAAGAGCGCAACGCGCTGCAGGCGAAGGTGCTGACGGCGTTCATCTACCCGGCGGCGATCAGCCTGGTGTCGGTGGCGATCGTGATCTTCCTGCTCAGCTACGTGGTTCCCCAGGTAGTGACTGCGTTCGTGCAGGCGCGCCAGACGCTGCCGATGCTGACCCAGGTGATGCTGGCTGCCAGTGCGTTCGTACGCGCATGGGGCATATGGACGGGGATCGGTATCGGCGCGCTGGTGGTGGGCTGGCGGCTGGCGCTGCGGCGGCCGGATCTTCGCCTGCGCTGGGACAGCCTGCTGCTGCGCGTACCGATGGTGGGCCGCTTCGTGCTGGGCGTGAACAGCGCACGCTTCGCATCGACACTGGCGATCCTGCTTGATGCCGGTGTGCCCTTGCTGCGCGCACTGGACGCCGCACGACAGACACTGGGCAATGCGCTGCTGGCGCGCTGTGCCGATGATGTGGCCGCACGCGTGCGCGAAGGTACTTCGCTTGGCGCTGCGCTGAAGGTGCAGAAAGTGTATCCGCCGATCCTGGTGCATCTGGTGGCCAGTGGCGAGAAGACCGGTACCTTGGCACCGTTGCTCGACCGCGCTGCACAGACCATCTCACGCGAGATTGAACGCCGCGCGATGGCACTCACTGCATTGCTGGAGCCCACGATGATCCTGGTGATGGGGGGCGTGGTGCTGACCATCGTGCTGGCCGTGCTGATGCCGATCATGGAAATGAACCAGCTGGTGCAGTGATGCGCGAAGCGCATCACGGGTAGCGACGCGCCATGCCCGGCGAGCGCGCAGCGCGGCAGGCTTTCGATTCTCCACACAATCCTCCACACCTTTTCTCGATCTTCCACAGGTTTCTTAAGCGGCCTGTCATCGGCGGCGACCAGCATGTCCCTGTCGCCGCAGAGTGGGCTGGGAGGCCCTCGGCGGCAGCAGGCGTGTAGTGACCGTTCCTCCCTTGGTGTTTCACCTTCGCAGTAAACCCTTCAGGAGAAGATCATGACCAAGTACAAGACCCTGGCCGCGCTGGTTGCTACCGCGCTGCTCGCCACTGCTGGTGCCGCGTCGGCCCAGACCGCTGTCACCGGCGGCGGCGCTTCGCTGCCGGCCGACCTCTACAAGGGCCAGGCCGACAGCATCCTGCCGGCCAACTTCAGCTACGCCGTGACCGGTTCGGGCACCGGCAAGAAGGCCTTCCTGGAAAACAACTCGGCGCTGTTCTCGACCACCGGTACCGTGCATTTCGCCGGCAGCGACTCGGTGCTGAGCAGCACCGAGCTGAGCACCTACAACAGCACCTACAACGTGGCCGGCGATGCCAACCGCTTCGGCGCGCTGGTGCAGATCCCGTCGGTCGCCACCTCGGTCACCATCCCGTTCAACAAGGCCGGTTCGGCGGTTGATCTGTCGGTCACCCAGATCTGCGGCATCTTCTCCGGCAAGATCAATGACTGGAGCCAGCTGGCTGGTTCGGGCCGTACCGGTGCCCTGCAGGTTGTCTACCGTGGCGAGAGCAGCGGTACCAGCGAGCTGCTGGCCCGCTTCCTGACCAGCGCCTGCCAGCCGGCGGACGTCTCCGGCACCACCCTGAAGCTGACCAACGGCGTGCCGGCGTTCTCGGTGCAGTCGACCTTCGCCAACCTGTTCACCACCGTGCCGTCGAACTTCATCGCCGCGCCGGCCACCGGTGGCACCTCGCTGTACAACGCGGTGTACGCCGTTGACGGCCGCATCGGCTACGTTGGCCCGGACGTCATCCCGAGCCTGACCGATGCCACCAAGGTGGCCAAGGTCAAGTCCTTCTCGCCGGATGAAGTGAGCGTGCAGGCGACCCTGGAAACCGCTGCGCCGCCGACCGGCGCCGCTGCTGAAAATCCCGCCAACTGGGTGCCGGTGTTCGGCAACCCGAGCGCGGGCTACCCGATCGCTGGCTACACCAACTTCGTGTTCGGCCAGTGCTACAAGAACGCCACTGTCGGCGCCAACGTGCGTGGCTTCCTGACCCGCCATTACGGCAGTGTCGTGGTCGCCGGCGTCGAGCAGGGCCCGAACGATGCCGCGATCCGCGCGCACAAGTTCATCCCGCTGACCAAGGCCTGGCGTGATGCGGTCCGTGCCCGCTTCGCGACTGCCAGCAATGCTGGCGCCGTGAACAACCCGAGCACCTGCGCCAGCATCGGCCGTCCGCTGTAACTGTCTGCAAGGCAACACCTGCTGATCGAAGCGCCGGCCGAAATGCCGGCGCTTTCCTTCGTGGTGGCACCGCATCCGCGCTGAGCTGTCGTCTTCACGCCGCGGCCACCGTCTATCAGGTGCAGGGCATGCGTTACGCAGGCCCCCTTCGTACTCGCCGCGGCCGACGCGGCCCATCAGGTTGACGAGGTCCCCGATGTCGCACCCGCATTCGCCCGCCGCCCATTTCTCCGCCTCCCTCTGGCGCAGCCACCCGATGGCCTGGGCCGTGGCCGTGGCGCTGGGCAGCGTGGTCGCTCCTGCCAGCCAGGCGCAGCAGGCCTTCAGCCCCGGCTGGTTCGCCGACCGCGGCGCCGCCCAAGGTGCGGCAGCGCAGAGTGGCCGTATGCCCAATGGCGCGCCGATCCAGTTCCAGCTGCCTGCACAACAGCAGGATGCGGCGCGACAGAAGCTGCAGCAGTCGATCGACAACCTCGGCACGGCCGCGCAGGCCATCGCATTGCAGCAGCGCATGCAGGAGCAGGCCAGGCAGGCGCGACGGGAGGCGGGCTTCGTGGTGGCCGATGGGCTGGGCAAGGATGGCCTGAAGGTGGACGAGAATCCGCTGACCCGTGGCTGGATCAATGCCCGCGAAGCGACCCAGTCGCAGGGCGCCGACGGCCGGGTGCAGGTCAGCATCGAGCAGACCGCCGACCAGGCGATCCTGAACTGGGAAACCTTCAACATCGGTGGCAACACCACGCTGAATTTCCTGCAGAACGCTGACTGGGCCGTGTTGAACCGGGTCAATGATCCGGCCGCAAGGCCCAGTCAGATTCTCGGCCAGCTGAAGGCCAATGGCACGGTGTTCGTTGCCAACCGCAACGGCGTGGTGTTCGGCAACAACAGCCAGGTCAATGTCCGCAACCTGGTTGCTGCTGCAGCACGTATCAGCGACGCGCAGTTCCGTGACAACGGTCTGTACAGCGTTGATGCGAACACGTCCGCCCTGACCGATGCGGTGGGCAAGATCATGGTTGAACGTGGTGCGCGCATCACCACGCATGAGCCCACCAGCGCAACGCGCGGCGGTGGCTATGTGCTGCTGGCCGGCCACAGCGTGGAGAATGCGGGCCAGATCGAAACCCGGAGGGGCCAGACCCAGCTGGCGGCCGGCGACAGCTTCGTGATCCGCCGCGGCGTGGGCACGGCGCAGAACACGGCTTCGACCACGCGGGGCAATGAGATCGCGCCGCGCTTCGTCACCGACAGCACGGCCGGCAGCGTTCGCAACAGCGGTCTGATCCAGGCGCGCGAGGGCGACGTCACTCTTGCCGGCCGCACGGTCGAACAGGCCGGCGTGGCGGTGGCCACAACGACGTTGAACCAGCGCGGCACCGTGCATCTGCTGAGTTCGTCCTCCGACAGCAAGGGCAGCGTGACCCTGGCCACGGGTTCGACGACGGCAGTGCTGATCGAAGATGATGGCAAGACCACCGCGCTTGACAGCCAGCGCGACGCCCTCATCAAGGAATCGGCCGAGCAGGACAAGCTTCGTGCCGCCAGCAACAGTGGCACCTTCGACAATCTCTCGCGGCTGCAGGACCGCCGGGAGCAATCACGCATCGAAGTCGTCTCCGGCGGCGATGTGAACTTCCAGGCCGGCTCGCTGGCGGTGGCCACCGGCGGCCAGGTGATCGCCGACGCCAGCCGGCGCAGCTACCTGGATGATGGCGCGCGCGTGGACGTCTCCGGTGCGGTGGGCGTGCAGGTGGCGATGGAGAGCAACAACGTCAAGGTGAAGGTGCAGGGCAACGAGCTGCGCGATTCGCCGGACAACCGTGACAGCGGCAAGCTGATCAGCAGCGAGGTGTGGATCGACCGCCGCCAGTTGATCGAAGTTGCCGCCGGTACCGGTGGCTATGAAGGTACGCGCTGGTATGCCGGCGGCGGCCTGCTGGAAGTGGGTGGCTACCTGGACAATCAGGGGCATTCGATCAGCGAATGGGCGGCGCAGGGCGGCACCGTCCAGCTGGCAGGCAAGGAAGTGGTCAGCCACGCGGGTTCGCGCATCAATCTGGCCGGTGGCAGCCTGGATGTGCAGTCCGGCGTGGTCCAGCAGAGCTGGCTGCGTGGGCGCGATGGCCAGTTGTACCGGCTTGACGATGCGCCGGCGGAGATGCTGTACGACGGTCTGTACCAGGGCTACGAACTGAAGCAGGAGCGTTGGGGGGTCACCGAATCCTTCCGCAATCCACTGGTTGCCCCTGGCCAGCGCTTCGACAATGGCTACACCGTGGGACGCGACGCCGGCCGCCTGTTGATCTCGGCGCCCACGGCCGTCCTGCAGGGCAAGGTGGATACGGTGGCCTTCCAGGGCGTGCAGCAGACGCGCCGCCCAGACCAGGGGCAGGACGGGTACGCGCAGGCGCAGACGGCGGCGGCCCGCAACGCCCAGCTTTGGCTTGGGCGTTTCGACAACACCGGGCGCAGTGCAGTGTTCGATTCGCAGGTCCGCATCGGAGAGCTCCAGGCCGACACCCGGCCGTGGACGCTGCAGGCGCCGGTCGGGGAAGCACAGCGCAATACCGTGTGGTTGGACAGTGAGGTCCTGAGCGCCCAGCGTTGGGGGCAGGTGGACCTCGCTTCGGCCGGCCGCATCGATCTGGACGGCACGCTCAGGTTRCAGGAGGGCGGCCGGCTTGGCCTTGCCGCAAGCCGCGTCAGCCTCGGCGGAACGGTGCAGATTGCCGGCGGCCAGGTGGAGGCCGGCAACCTGCTTCTGGTGYTCGGCAGGCCGACGGCCCTGCTGTCCTCCGGGCGCGGCGCGCTCGATGTTGCGGCGGGCGCGCGGATCGATCTTGGCGGCGGCTGGAGCAATGCGCTTGCCGCGCCGGAAGGCGGTCCCGCACAGGCGTGGATCGACGGTGGACAGCTGCGCTTCAACGGCAGCCACGACATCAACGTGGGCGAGGGTGCACGGATTTCGGTGGATGCCGGTGGTGTCATCGATGCCAATGGCAAGGGGCGCGTAGGCAAGGGGGGCAGTGTCAGCCTGCTCGCGGCCAGCACCGAGGTCGCCACCGACGGCAGTGGCCGGCTGCGTATCGGCAAGGACGCACGCTTCAGCGCGCTCGGCAATGGCAGCGGCAACTTCACTTTGGCAACAGGCGGTGCGGTGGCCATCGGCGCGCCTGGCACGGACGCATCGGCGGCGTCGCTGCACTTGCAGGAAGCGCTGTTCAAGAGTGGCTTTGCCGGCTATGACATCGCCGGTCACAACGGCTTGACGGTCGAAGAGGGTACCCAGCTGCAGGTGGAACGACCGGCGCTGCGGCTGGCCGAGGGCGCACAGCAGGCACTGGCCCGCGAGCAGGGTGTGCAGGCCTGGACGCCATCGTTGTACGAGGCCGATCCAGCCAGCGGACGCGTGTCGCAGCGTGGCGGCGCCAGCCTGACACTGCGCGCCGGGCATCTGTTGTCCACGGCCGACCTGCGCGTTGGCAAGGGGGCCAGGATCGAGGTCGACCCGGGCCAGTCGATCGAACTGTTCAGCGCCGGCAACCTGACTGTGGCCGGTAGTCTGAAGGCGGCCGGCGGGCGCATCCGCCTGGCCGAGGCATTCGATCCGTCGGGCGTACGCGGCGATGCACGCCGCGAGCGCCAGTGGACGATCGCCGATGGCGCACTGCTTGACGTGAGTGGCGACACCGTTTCCCTGCCCGACGCGCGCAGGGCGTTGCGCGGGCAGGTGCGCAGGGGCGGAACCATCGAGATCGGGGGGGCGCTGGACTGGGAGGACCAGGACAACGTGCGCCACCTGCCGCCCGATACCTTCGTGGTGGTGGAGCGCGGTGCACGGCTGGATGCGTCCGGTGCTTCGGCGCTGCTCGATATCGATGGCAGCGGGCGTACCCGGGTCGACAGCGATGGCGGCAGCATCGTGCTGCGTGCGGGCAATGCCCTGTACCTGCACGGCGAACTGGATGCAGCGGCGGGCGGCGACGGTGCGCGCGGTGGCACCCTTGGTGTTGCCTTCGGTGGCGGCACCTACGGCAGAACGGCAGACGGTAAGGAGGTGCTGGCGCCGCGGGTGATCTCGCTGACCCAGCACGCCGCGCAGACGGCGAGCCTGCCTGCACGCCTTGAATACGGCCATGCGGCACTGTCGGTGCAGCAGGTCGAGGCCGGTGGTTTCGATCATCTGGCCCTGTTCGGCGATATCCGCGCCCAGGGAGATGTCAATCTGCGCATGGACCAGAGCCTGCGCCTGCAGGGCGTGAACGAGCGTTACCTCGGCTTCGTCCCGGGCAACAGCGCGGGCAGCCGCCTGCAACTGGCCGCGCCGTATGTCCGCCTTGCGCAGGGGCGCTGGTGGCAGCCGGCCGGGGAAGGGACGCTGCGCCCGCTGGAGGCACCGTTCGATACCGGCCGGCAGCATCGCCTGGAGGTGGACGCCGATCTGATCGACCTGCGCGACGTCACCTGGCTGGCCGGCTTTGATCAGGTCGGGCTGCGCAGCAGCGGCGACATCCGCATGCTGGCGCCAGTCGCCAGCACTTCACGAATCTCCACGCTGGCAAGCCCGGGTTCGATCGATATCAGCGCCGCACGCCTGTACCCTGCGGCCAGGGCCCAGGGACGCATCGTGGCCGGCGTTCCCGACATCGGTCCCTCGGGGGTGCCGTCCTGGCAGAACCCCGACGCCGTGCTGCGCATCCATGGCATTGCGGGCGGCGCGCAACCGGCACCGGATTCTGCGTTCGGCAGCCTGGAGCTGGTGGCGGCAACGGTGGTGCAGGGCGGCACGGTGCAGGCGCCGTGGGGCCGCGTGCAGCTGGGCGGCAACGAGTTCAACTCGAATCGTGCCAGCCGTGTCGATCTGCTTGCCGGCAGCGTGACCTCCATCAGTGGCGCCGGGCTGGCGCTGCCCTTTGGCGGCACCGTGGACGGTGTGAGCTGGCGCCGCAACGATGCCGACTTCGATGTACTGGGCCCCGGCTCGATCAGCATCCCGATCGGTATCGACATCGTGGCCAATGCCTTCAGTGGCGCGGCGGGCAGCGTGCTGGATGTGTCCGGCGGAGGCGAGCTGTCCGGTGCCGCGTTCGTGGCAGGGCGCGGTGGCTCGGTGGACATCCTGCGGCATGCGCTGGCGGATGCGAACCCGCGCTACCGCTTCAGCGGCAGTGACAATGCGGTCTACGCGATCATGCCGGGACGCTCGGGCACGCAGGCGCCGCTGGGCACCGCTGACGGCAGTGCCGATCCGCGCGTTGGCCAACAGATCATCATAACCGCCGGTGTTCCCGGCCTTCCGGCGGGAACC
>NZ_JBFTOJ010000010.1:0-42123 GCF_056397905.1 Stenotrophomonas sp. 05L414_2 | reverse complement strand
ATGTGCAGCAGATGTGCACCGCACCCATCAGGTTGCAGCAGCGCCACCCAGCCGGTTGATCTGCGCACATTCCAGCACCGCCGGCGGCTCCGGCATCGTCGCCAGCACGATCATCGCGCGGCCGATGGCTTCGTTGCTGGTCACCAGTGAGGGCAGGACGCGGCCCGCCGCCGCCATCAGGGGACCGCCAAAGCGATACAGCGGCTTCAACGCCGCATGACGGGTGCCGGTCCCCGCAACCGGGCGCACCCCGGCGGGACGCAGCATGACGGTGCGCACCGCGAGCTGCGCCAACGCGGCCTCGGTCTCGCCCTTGATGCGCAGGGGCATGATCCGGCTGTGGGGATTGGCATGGGCGCCGGAGACATACAGGAACCGGCCGTCCGGATTCGCCTCGGCCCATGCTGCAGCCACGGCAAGGGTGGCATCGAGCGTCACCTTCCGATACTCGTCCTCGGCGGTGCCGACCGGCGGTGCTCCGGCACAATAGAAACACGCATCGAATCCGGCCAGCTGCGGGCCCACACCACGGGCATGCTGGAAATCGGCCAGCACGATCTGCTCGATACGCGCGTCGAGCCGGGCCTTGCCGCGGACCAGGGCAGCGGTGCGCGCCACCTGCGGCGAAGCGAGGCAGGCACGGGCAACGCCCTGCCCGACCAGTCCGGTCGCGCCGGTCAGCAGAATCCGCAGCGGGCGTGTTTCGTACATGCGTTGACCTTGAAGAAGCCTAGAGTTTCACGAAGCGCTGGATCCGGCGGGCCAGCCAACCACTGAATACCAGCGGCGCATCCAGCGCGGAAACGCAGATGCACGGTACGCCCGGCGCCGTTACCGGCTGGTGCTCGACCTCCTCGTCCAGGTCGGCCACATCGCCGGGCGCGAACAGACCCAGCGCATCATTGTAGGAACCCCGCAGGATCTGTGTCAGTTCGCTGCGTCCATGGCTGTGCATCGGCAGGCATTTGCCCGGCGCGATCTTCAGCATGATCAGCGACGGCATCTGCTCGGCACGGATGCAATGCACTCCCGGCGCCATCCAGCGCCAGTGCAGCCGGCCCAGCGAATCGCCGAAGTACGGATGCAGCGACGTCGGCAGATGGTCCGGATCCGCCTCGGGGCGTTCGCGCGGCATCGACCGCAGCGGGCCTGGCACCGCGTCGGCCTGGACCTCGACGAGCTGCGCAAGCATCGCTTCGCGCAGGCCCGCCCGCCGCGCCTCATCCGCCACGGGCTGGGTCTGCTCCAGCAATGCGGCACCGATGGCCTCCGCTTCSCGCAGCCGCTGGCGGCAGTGCGGGCACTGCTCCAGATGGGTGCCGGCGACGATGCTCAACGGTGCCGGCAGAGCACCGGCGGCGTAGCTCATCAGCGTCGACTCATGCAGGTGGTGGTGCGGATTCATGGTGCACCCCCGACCTTCGACTGCAACTGCAGGAACGCTCGTCGCAGGTGTGATTTGACCGTGCCCAGCGGCATCCCAAGCGCCTGCGCGATCTCGCTGTGGCTCTTGGCCTCGAAGTAGGACATGCGAACCAGACGCGCCTGCGTGGCCGGCAGTTCATTGATGCGCTGGCGCAGGCGGGCATGGTCGGCAAACTGCTCGGCGCTGCTGCGCTCGCCGACGTCGGCGGCAGCGGCGTCTTCCACGGCTTCCTGCACCTGCATCCAGCTGCGTTCGCGACGCACGCGGTCGATGTGCAGGTTGCGACCGATGCGATACAACCAGGTGCTCAGCGCACCTTGGGCAGGATCGAACTCGGCCGCGCGCAGCCACAGGCGCAGCAGGCATTCCTGGGCCAGCTCTTCGGCCACCGCTGCGGGTGCCCCAAGGCCACGCAGATAAATGCACAGGCGCGGCATGAAATGGTCGTAGATGCGCATGAAGCAGTCACGATCGCGCAGCCGGGCGACGCCATCCATCTCGCCGTTCCAGTTCGTTGGCTCGTTGCTGGGCTGCTGTGAACTGGACACGATCCGCGCGGTGTCGAAGGGATGGGAGGGACTGGCGGGAGGACGGTACATCGGCGGGGGCTGCCGTTGGGTGAAGAGGAGTCCTCCCCTCTACGCACGGTGGCGCCCGTTGGATGCACCCGGGATGGGTGCCAACGTGCATCCAGCCGGCGCCGGCGCGCGTACAGGCCCGCAAGCCTCCCATGGATCGCCCCGATGCGTCTTGCCTGGTTGCTGCTCTGCATGCCCTGCGCCGCTTCGGCCGCGCCGCTGCTGCGTTCGGAGGGCGTGGCCACCCTGGCCAACGGAGTCATTGCCTACCGCGAAGTGCATTGGCAGCGCGGCGCCGGCGATGGCAGCGAACGCTGGGTGGAATACCTTTGCCCTGCGGGCCAACCTTTCGCCCGCAAGCAGATGCCCGCCGCCACCCGGCCGCAGGTGCGGGGCTATGTGCTGCAGGACGCCCGCAGCGGCCAAGCGGCCGATGTGAGGGTCGGCCCCGGCGTGGTCCGGGTCGACTGGAAGGAGGACACGTCCACGCCTTCCCGAACCAAGCAGCTGCCGCTGCCCCCGGATGCCGTGATCGACGCCGGCTTCGATGCCGCCGTGCGGGCCCACTGGCGCACGCTGCAGGGTGGAGCACCGGTCAGCCTGCCTTTTCTGGTGCCCGGCCGGCAACGCTTCTACCCCGTGCAGGTGCAGTACCAGGGCCCGGTGCGCTGGCAGGGGCTTTCCGCCCATGCGGTGAATGTCCGCCTTGATACCTGGTTCGGCGCGGTGGCCCCACGTCTGTCCTTGGTCTACGCCGATGCTGATCGCCGCCTGCTCGAGTTCCGTGGTACCAGCAACCTGCGCGATGCACGTGGCGATTATCCGCAGGTGACCGTGCGCTTCGCCGCGCCCGCAACCGAGCAGCCGGAGCAGCGCTGGCGCACTGAGCTGCAGCGACCGCTGGTAGCGAGCTGTGGTGTTACGAGCAGGTGAACGCGCAGTCTGTTGCAATCCACTGCATCCAACCTGCACCGCAACGCGTAGAGGTAGGCAATCGACTCCCTCGGGCTTCCGTCCATGGCATCCGCAGCGCCTCCACTCCGCAGACGTTCGCGCCTGTTGCGCACCTTCCAGCGCTGGTTCGACACCGATGCCGGAAGCGAAACGGCGATCGACGGCAGCCAGGGTGACCGCATCGACTGGCTGCGCGCCCTGCCCTTCGCGCTGCTGCACGTGGCCTGCCTCGGGGTGATCTGGGTGGGCGTGTCCTGGACAGCGGTTGCCGTCGCAGTGTTCCTGTACGCGATCAGGATGTTCGCCATCACCGCGTTCTATCACCGCTACTTCTCGCACCGGACGTTCGAGGCATCGCGCACCGTGCAGTTCGTGTTCGCGGTCATCGGCGCCGCCAGCGTGCAGCGTGGCCCGCTCTGGTGGGCAGCGCACCACCGCCACCACCACCGCCACGCCGATCAACCGCAGGACCCGCATTCCCCGCGCCAGGGCGGGTTCTGGCGCAGCCATATGGGTTGGTTCCTCACCCGTAGCGCCTTTGCCACCGATCTGCAGCGCATTCCCGATCTGGCCCGCTACCCCGAGCTGCGCTGGCTGGACCGGTTCGACACCGTGGTTCCCGTGTTGCTGGCCGCTGCGCTGTATGGTGTGGGTGCGGTGCTCGAGCGTGTGGCACCGGGCCTGCATACCTCCGGCCCGCAGATGCTGGTCTGGGGCTTCTTCATCTCCACCGTGGTGTTGTTCCACGCCACGGTCACCATCAATTCGCTGGCGCACCGATTCGGCCGGCGCCGCTTCGAGACCCGTGATGACAGCCGCAACAACCTCTGGCTGGCGCTGCTGACCTTCGGCGAAGGCTGGCACAACAACCATCACTTCTTTCCCGGCACCGCCCGCCAGGGCTTCCGCTGGTGGGAGATCGACATCAGCTGGTATGGCCTGCGCGCAATGGCTGCGCTGGGCCTGGTGAAGGGCCTCAAGCCGATCCCGGCCTGGGTACTGGCCAAGGCGAGGCACTGACATGCGTATCGCGGTCATCGGTTCCGGAATCGCGGGTCTGGCCAGTGCGTGGTGGCTGGACGGCGAGCATGACGTCACCCTGTTCGAGGCCAACGACTACCTGGGCGGCCACACCCACACCCACGAGGTGACGGTGGACGGCCGCAGGATGGCGGTCGACACCGGGTTCATCGTCTTCAATCCGCACCATTACCCGCTGCTGTCGGCGTTGTTCGACGAACTGGGCGTGGACTCGCAGCCCACCACGATGAGTTTCTCGATGCACAGCGAGCGCAGCGGCGTGGAGTACAACGCCACATCGCTCGATGGCCTGTTCTGCCAGCGCCGCAACCTGCTCTCGCCGCGTTTCTGGGGAATGCTGGCCGACCTGCGGCGCTTCTATCGCGACGCGCCCCTGTTGCTGGGCGAGGAGCAGGGCCCGACGCTGGGCCAGTACCTGCACAGCCAGCGCTATGGCGAAGCGTTCGTGCAGGAGCATCTGCTGCCGATGGCCTCGGCGTTGTGGTCCTCGCCGACCGCGCAGGTGCTGGACTTCCCGGCCCGTTACCTGGTGCAGTTCATGGCCAATCACCAGATGCTGCAGATGACCGGGCGCGCGCCCTGGCGCGTGGTCAAGGGCGGCTCGGCGCGCTACGTGGACGCCCTGCGTGCGCGCTGGCGGGTGCACGAGCGGCTGGAATGCCCGGTACACGCGGTCGAACGCATGCCCTGGGGGGCACGCGTACACACCGCAACCGGCATTGAAGGCTTCGATGAAGTGATCCTGGCCTGCCATAGCGACCAGGCCCTTGCCCTGCTGGCCGACGCCGATCCTGTCGAGCATGCGGTGCTCGGCGCGATCCGCTACCAACCCAACGAGGCCGTACTGCACACCGACGCCTCCTTGCTGCCCGCCAACCGCAAGGCGTGGGCGGCCTGGAACGCGCATGTACCGCGCGACCCCACCGCACCCTGCACGGTCAGCTACTGCATGAACCTGTTGCAGGGGCTGCCCGGTGATACGCCGCTGGTGGTGACCCTCAACCGCAGCGAGGCCATCGATCCGGCCAAGGTGCTGCGCCGTCTGCAGTACGCGCATCCGGTGCATGATCCGGCTGCGGTGGACGCGCAGCGGCGCTGGGCCGAACTGCAGGGCCGGCGGCACACCTGGTTTGCGGGTGCGTATTGGGGCTGGGGCTTCCACGAAGATGGAATCCGCAGTGCCCGCCGCGTAGTGGATGCGCTGCAACTGCGCAATGCCGGCGCGCCGCCTCCCCTGCAGGTGGAGGTGGCCGCGTGAGCGCCAGCGCCCTCTACTTCGGGCAGGTGGTGCACCGCCGGCACCATCCGCATCCGCATGCCTTCCGCTACCCCATCGCGCAGCTGCTGCTGGACCTGGACGAGTTGGACCAGGTATTTGCCGGGCGCTGGCTGTGGTCGGTCGGGCGCCGCAACCTGGCAGAGTTCCGCCGCAGCGACTATCTCGGCGATCCCAGGACATCACTTGCAGACGCCGTGCGTGACCATGCCGCGACCGTGCTGGGGCGGCGCCCGGACGGCCCGGTGCGGCTGTTGGCGCACCTGCGCTTCGGTGGCCACGTGTTCAATCCGGTCAGCTTCTACTACTGCTACCGGGCCGACGGCAGCACCCTGGACTGCATCGTCGCCGACATCACCAACACACCGTGGAAGGAACGGCACGCCTATGTGCTGCCTGTTGAAAGTGCACAGCCACAGGGGCGCGCCCTGCGCTGGCAGTTCGACAAAGCCTTCCACGTTTCCCCCTTCATGCCGATGGATTGCCGCTATGACTGGCGCTTCACCGCGCCCGGCGATGACCTGCGCGTGCATATGCAGGTCTGGCGCGACGGTGTCCGGCAGTTCGATGCCACCCAGGCCATGCAGCGACGCCCGCTTGATGGCCGCGGCCTGGCCCGGGTACTGGCGTTCTACCCGTTGATGACCGTGCAGGTGGTAGCCGCCATCCACTGGCAGGCACTGCTCCTGTGGCTGAAGCGCAATCCCGTGCATGACCACCCCGCTCTTGCCGAGAAACCGCGATGAACGAGCTGAATCCTTCCGTTGCCCTGCCCCGCCCCGGCGCGGTGGACGTATTCCTGCGCCGGAGGCTGCTGGCGGTACTGGCGCCGCTGCGCGAAGGCGGGCTGCGGGTACGCGACCCCTTGGGCGAGGTCATCCTCGGTGATCGTGCGGGCGCACTGCAGGCCACGGTGACCATCAGCGATATGGCGTTCTACCGCAAGGTGGCCGCGCAGGGCAGCGTCGGCGCGGGTGAAAGCTACATCCACGGCGATTGGCACTGCGATGACCTGGTGGCCCTGGTGCGGCTGCTGGTACGCAACCGCGACCTGCTGGATGGCATGGAACGCGGGCCGGCGCGGATCGGTGGCTGGCTGCTGCGCGGCTGGAACCGCCTGCGGCGCAACAGCCGCGAAGGCAGTCGCCGCAACATCGCCGCCCACTACGATCTGGGCAATGACTTCTTCGCGCTGTTCCTGTCGCCGGACCTGATGTACTCCTCGGCGGTGTTCAGCGATGCCGGCGACTCGCTGGAAACCGCCTCGCGCCGCAAGCTGGACCGCATCTGCCAGCAGCTGCAGCTGCAGCCCGGTGATCGCGTCGTCGAGATCGGTACCGGCTGGGGCGGGTTCGCCCTGCATGCCGCCCAGCACTACGGCTGTCATGTGACCACCACCACCATCTCCGCCGAACAGCACGCGCTTGCCGCCCAGCGTGTGGCCGAGGCGGGCCTGCAGGAGCGTGTGACCCTGCTGATGCAGGACTACCGTGATCTGCAGGGCCAGTTCGACAAGCTGGTGTCGATCGAGATGATCGAGGCCATCGGTGCCGAGTATCTGGACACCTACATGGCCACCCTGCAGCGGCTGCTGAAGCCCGATGGCGTGGCCCTGCTGCAGGCCATCACCATCGAGGACCAGCGCTATGAGCAGGCGCGTCGCAGCGTGGACTACATCAAGCGCTTCGTGTTTCCCGGCAGTTTCATCCCCTCGATCAACGCCATCCTGGCCGCCAAGACCCGGGCCTGCGACCTGCAGCTGATCGCCCAGCAGGATTTCGGCCACTCCTATGCCCTCACCCTGCGCGCCTGGCGGCAGCGCTTCCTCGCGCAGTTGCCGGCGGTACGTGCGCAGGGTTTCGATGACCGCTTCTGCAGGCTGTGGGAGTTCTATCTGGCCTACTGCGAGGGCGGCTTCCTCGAGCGCTCGATCGGCGTGTCCCATCTGCTGCTGGCACGCCCGGGCTACCGTCCCGAGACGGACGTCCATGGCCAACGGGCCGGCTGACATGCGCCGCACCTGGGTCAACGTAATCGGCAACCAGCTGGTATGGCTGTGCGCCGTTGCCGGAGCCGGCCGCGGCTGGCAATGGCCGGCCCTGCTGTCGGCCACACTCTATGTCGGCAGCCAGTTGCTTGCCTCGACGCGGCCACGCCTGGAGCTGCGCCTGCTGTTGCTCGCGCTGGGGTGTGCCTGGCTGGTGGATGGCAGCGCTGCAGCCAGCGGTGCTGTGCAGTACGCCGCCGCACCGCTTGGATGGGTGCCGCCACCGTGGATTTTCGCGCTGTGGGCGGCCTTTGCGATGACCCTGACGGCGTCGATGGCGTTTCTGCAGCGGCACTGGATGCTGCCGGTGGCCCTGGGCCTGCTGGCGCCGCTGGCGTATCTGTCCGCGGCGCGGGGTTTCCAGGCCGTACATTTCACCGCCCCGGCCTGGCTGGGCGTGGCAACACTGGCGCTGGGCTGGTGCGTGGCACTGTCGCTGCTGTGCGCCGTCGCCCGTCGCGGAACGCCCAGCAATCGTGACACCCCATTGATCGGAGCAGCCTGATGAGCATTCTGTGGTGGGTACTGCTGTACGCCGTGCTGATCATGGCCTGGGGTTGGACCTGGCAGCGCAGGCAGCGCAACATCGGCATCGTCGATGTCCTGTGGGCAAAGGGCGTGGCGGCAGGCGCGCTGCTGCTTGCATGGCTGGGCGATGGCGCGCTGCAGCCACGCATCGCACTGGCCGTGCTCGGTGGCCTGTGGGGAAGTCGTCTCGCCCTGCATCTGTGGCGCCGCGTACGCAGCGAGGAAGAAGACGGTCGCTACCGCTATCTGCGCGAACACTGGCACGGCCACCAGGGCAGGATCTTCGGCTTCTTCATGGCGCAGGCGCTGTTGGTGGTGCTGTTTGCGCTGCCGTTCACGGCCGTGGCCGGCAATCCCCACAGCGACATGCCTGGCTGGATCGCAGCGGCGGTCGTCGTGTGGCTGCTCAGCGTGGGCGGCGAAGCACTGGCCGACCGTCAGCTGGCACGCTTCCRCGCCGACCCGGCAAACAGGGGCCGGACCTGCCGCCAAGGACTGTGGCGGTACACGCGCCATCCCAATTACTTCTTCGAGTGGCTTCACTGGTTCACCTATGTACTGCTGGCAGCCGGCTCACCCTTGTGGTGGCTGGCCTGGTCCGGGCCGGTGCTGATGTACGTGTTCCTGCGCTACCTCAGTGGCGTTCCCTTCACCGAGAAACAGGCGCTGCGCAGTCGAGGCGATGACTATCGCGACTTCCAGCGCAGTACCCCGATGTTCTTCCCCTGGTTTCCGCGCAGCCCCAAGGAGTGATCCCGATGAACAGCACCCCGTCCCTTGCTCCGGTTGCCGATACGGAAGCCGGCCTTACCGGCTGGGCCGAGCGTGGCTGGCTGCCCGATGCGGCGCTGCGCGCGGGCATACGCCGCCTGTGTGCGCAACGCCTGGCCGAGGAGTCGAGCGGCAGCATGGAGGAGCAGGCCCAGCGCTTCAGCCGCCGTATCGCCGAGCTCGCTGGCAGCCCACTGGCACTGCACGTGGATGCGGCCAACCGCCAGCATTACGAGGTGCCTGCCGCCTTCTTCCAGGGCTGCCTGGGGCATCGCCTGAAGTACAGCAGCTGCTACTACCGCACCGGCCGCGAGACGCTGGACCAAGCCGAGGATGCGATGCTGGAGCTGTACGGGCAGCGCGCCGGATTGGCCGACGGCCAGGCCATTCTTGAGCTGGGCTGCGGCTGGGGCTCGCTGACGCTGTGGATGGCCGAGCGCTACCCGAACGCGCGCATCACCGCCGTGTCCAACTCGCACAGCCAGCGCAGCCATATCCTGGCGCAGTGCGAGGCGCGCGGGTTCGGCAACGTCGAGGTACTCACCCGGGACGTCAACCAGCTGGACCTGCCTGCCGCTGCATTTGATCGCTGCGTGTCGGTGGAGATGTTCGAGCATGTCCGCAACTACGACCGCCTGCTGGGCCGCATTGCCCGCTGGCTGAAGCCGGACGGTGCGCTGTTCGTACACATTTTCGCCCATCGCACGCTGATGTATCCGTTCGAGACCGAGGGCGACGACAACTGGATGGGCCGGCATTTCTTCACCGGCGGCCTGATGCCGGCAGCGGACACGCTGCTGCACTTCCAGCGCGACCTGGTGCTGGACCAGCGCTGGCTGCTGGACGGCACGCACTACCAGCGCACGGCCAACCATTGGCTGGCCAACCAGGATGCTGCCCGTGAACAGCTGCTGCCCGTGCTGGCACAGACCTATGGCGACGAAGCGGCGGCACGCATCTGGTGGCAGCGCTGGCGCATGTTCTGGATGGCCTGCGCCGAATTGTTCGGCTACGACGACGGCCAGCAATGGCTGGTCGCCCACTACCTGTTCCGCCCGCGTTGAAGGAGACCGCCCGCATGCGTATCGCATCGCTGTTCCCGCTGCTGGCCGTTGCCCTGTTCGGCGCAGGCTGCAGCAGCCACGACACCCGCCCCATCCCGCTGCCTCCGAAGGTGGACGTGCCGCGCTTCATGGGCGACTGGTATGTCATCGCCCATATTCCGTCCCGGCCCGAGCGCGAGGCCTTCGACGCGGTGGAAAGCTACGCGCTGCAGGCCGATGGCCGCATCCAGACCACTTTCACCTATCGCAAGGGCAGCTTCCAGTCGCCACAGAAGTCGATGCACCCAGTGGGCCGTGTGGAAAAACACGGCAATGGTGCGGTCTGGGGAATGCAGTTCATCTGGCCCATCCAGGCCGAATACCTGATTGCCTGGCTGGATGAGGGCTACACCCAGACCATCGTGGCCCGCAGCAAGCGTGACTACGTGTGGTACATGGCGCGCACGCCGCAGGTGAGCGAGGCGGACTACCAGCAGGCGGTCGCCCGCATCCAGGCAATGGGCTACGACACCGGCAAGCTGCGCCGTGTGCCGCAGTCGGTGCGCTGAGCCCGCGCGAAGTGATGTTGCAGAACAGAATGACGCTAGCGCCGAATCGGCCGTTGCCCCATGAATGGGGGAATATAGGGCTGCCCGGCCTTTCACGGATTATCAATCCCGCTTTATGTGATTAATATCACTTAAAGACATTTACTCCCATGCAATAAAGGCGGCGAAGATTCACCGGCCTCCGGCCACAGGGAGCGTGCCATGCAGGATGTCTCGCCGCATCAGTGCAAGGTTGTATCCGAACGGAAATGGTCGCTCAGCACGTTCATGGAGTTCTATGAGCGCGTACTGAGCCAGCGCATTTTCGGTCCCTACGGAAAGCTGCTGGCCGAGGAGATCGCTGGCGACATCCGGGCCGGTTTCAACGCGTCCGACGTCCTGGAGGTCGCCTGCGGCACCGGGGTCATCACCGCAAACCTTTACCAGCACCTGAGCAGGCCGCTCGGCCTACGGTTGGTCGCCACCGATCTCTCAGCGATCGCCGTGAACGTGGCACGCWGCGYGCTGAGCGATGAGGTGCAGCGCAACGTGCCCCTCCTTGCCGATGTGGACATGGCGGAGCTGCCCTTCGCCGACGCCAGCTTCGACGTCATCGTCTGCGGGTTCGGCCTGATGTTCCCGCCGGACAAGGCCCGCGTCGCCCGCGAGTTCAGGCGCGTGCTCCGCCCTGGCGGACGGGTCTACGCCACGGCATTCCACTACAACCAGCTGTTCGAGCTGGCCCGCGAGCAGTCACGGCAGCACTTCGGCATGCCCTCCCGGCTGATGGATGCGGCCCTGAGCCTGACCGACCCGTCGCCCATCACACGGGCGTTCGCGATCGAAGGACTTTCCCCACGCGAGGGCGAGATGGCTGAACTGCGGCCCCTCGCGTTTGCCATGGGCGACGCCGATGTGCGCGAGTTCCTGTTCAACGCCTGCATCCTTCTGGAGGAGTTCAACCAGTGCGACGCCCCCAGCAGGGAACGCTATCTGGACGCGATGCTGGACGCCGTCCATGCAGCAGTGCCAGACCGGCGTTACCAGGTGGAAGCCTGGTTGCTGCGCGGCTGTGTCGATGCTGCACACACTCCTGCGCAGGCCGCCCTCCGGGCACCGGATTTCTCACCCCTGCTGGCGTTCCACCTGCCACTGCAGCAGGATGCGCGCGCGATGCGCGGCTTCGAAAGCGCTCGCGCACGGTTCCTCGCCGACCACCCCGATTATCCCCATGATCAGGTCGAGGCCATGCGCCAGCAGGAGTATGCGCGGCTGGATGAGCAACAGGTGACCTATCTGGATCACGTGGGCGGAACATTGCCACCCGACAGCCTGCTTGAGCAGGATTACCAGGCACTCAAGCGGACGATTCTCGGCAATCCGCACAGCGGATCGAAAGCATCCCAGGACGCACTCCATGGGGCGTGTGAACAGATCCACGCCTTCTTCGGAACCACGCCGGAGGAGTACGAAATACTGTTCACCGCCAATGCCAGCAGCGCAATCCGGTTGGTGGCCGAGTCATTCCCGTTCCAGGCCGGGTCGCAGGCTCTGCTGACCAAGGACAATCACACCTCGGTACACGGCTTGCGCGAGTACGCCACGGCGAAGGGCGCACAGGTGAAGTACATTCCGCTGGATGACGAGCTGCTGTTGCATGAAGGGCTGATGTGGCGCGCGTTGCAGCGGCTGCAGCCCGGCGCCCCGCATCTGCTCGCTTTTCCCGCGCAATCCAATGCGACCGGCGCCCGGCACGATCTGGCCTGGATCGAGCGGGCCCAGGCGCATGGCGCGACGGTGCTGTGTGACGCGGCGGCCCTGGTGCCGCAATACCGGCTTGACTGCGGCCGTCATCACCCCGATTTCGTGGTGGCGTCGTTCTACAAGATCTTCGGTTACCCCACCGGCGCCGGTTGCCTGCTCGCCCGGCGGGCCGCACTCGACCTGCTGAAACCGCCGTCGTTTGCCGGTGGTGGCGTGTGCTACTACTCCGGGCCATGGTCACCCACCGATCGCCTGCTGTACCGCGATGCGGGCCAGCGATTCGAAGTCGGCACGCCCAACTACGCCGCCTTCCCCGCCATCGCCAGAGGCTTTGAATTCGTGGCCGCGCTGGGCGGAGTGGAAGCGGTCGCGTTGCGCTCGCGTGCGTTGGCCGAGTGGCTGCAGGCGCAGCTGTCATCGCTTCGCCACCACATAGGCGGCGCGTTGCCGCTGTGCCAGATCTATGGCCCGCCCGCTGCGCAGCGGGGCGCGACGCTGATGCTGAACTTCTTCGACTGCTATGGCTCCATCCTGCCGCACGCCCGCATCAAGCGCGCCGCAGACCGGTTCGGCATCACCCTGCGCAATGGCTGCTTCTGCAACCTGGGCGCCGTCCAGCAGGCGACCTACGCGACCGCAGGCGCCGAGCACTGTGAGCTGGACAAGACCGGGAAGATTCTCGACTGCACCACATTCGACGAGAAGATCCTGGAGAAGGGTGATTGCGGTGCGGTCAGGATTTCGTTCGGGCTGGGATCGAATTTCACCGATGCGTATCGCTTCCTGCTGTTCGCCACCTGCCTGCTGGACACAGATGCTTCAGGCCTGGAATGTGTGATGGAGCAATCATCGGCACCGGCTCCGGAACCCCGGGTTGCCAGCACTGTGCAGGCTTGATCCGCTGCGGGGCCGTGCCCAGGCCGGACTGTCGCATTGCGGCGATGGGCTACGGAACGGGTGCCGCTGATCGGCCAGGCCTGATCAACCGCAGCCTGGCCTGTGACGCGAGATGAATGGGGGTACACCCAGCCGCTAGCCGCATGCAGCCTGCCTCCTCTATAGTCAGCCGAGCACGACAGGCGTGGTGCCTGTCCGGCAACTACAGGGAGTGGGTCATGGGTCTGGTACAAGCGGTGAAGGGTGCAGTCAGCGGTGTGCTGGCCGACCAGTGGAAGGACTTCTACACCGTGCCGACCGGCCTGCCGTCCACGGCAGCCCTGTTCGCGGCGGTGCCGCAGGGCACCAATGCCGGGCGCGGTTCGAACACCAGCGGCTCCTCCAACATCATCAGCAACGGTTCGAAGATCGTCGTGCCCGAGGGCTACGGCCTGCTGCTGTTCCAGGATGGCGCGATCACTGCCTTCGTGGCCGAGCCGGGTGGCTACGAGTGGCGTTCGGACGATCTGAACTCGCAGTCGATCTTCGCCGGCGACGGCCTGGTCAGCACCTTCATCAAGCAGAGCTGGGAGCGCTTCAAGTTCGGCGGCCAGCCGGGCTCGCAGCAGGCCGCCTTCTTTGTTTCGCTGAAGGAACTGCCGGACAACCGCTTCGGCACCCAGTCGGAAATCTACTGGGACGACGGTTTCCTCAACACCCAGGTAGGCGCGGTCACCCGTGGTTCGTACACGCTGAAGATCGTCGACCCGATCCTGTTCGTGAAGAACTTCGTTCCGGCCAGCTACCTGCGGCCGGGCCAGGTGTTCGACTTCACCGACCTGGACAATGCTGCTGCCAGCCAGCTGTTCAATGAAGTGGTGGGTTCGCTGGCGCCGGCGTTCAGCCTGTACACCAACGATCCGGGCAAGGGCAACCGCATCACCAAGCTGCAGCAGGATTCGCTGGGCTTTGCGCAGAGCCTGTCGGCCGCCGTCGAACAGGGCTACCAGTGGAAGTCCGATCGTGGCCTGGCCATCGTCAAGACCGCCATCGTCTCGATCGAGTACGACGCCAACACCCGCGAGCTGCTGAAGACCGTGCAGCGCGCCGATGCGCTGTCCGGCTCGCGTGGCAATTCCAACCTGCAGGCCAGCGTCGCCCAGGGCATCCAGTCCGCCGGTGAGAACGGCGGTGCCGCCGGGCTTGTCGGCGTGGGCATGGCATCGGGCATGTTCGGCGCGGGCAACCTGCAGCAGCCGGCAACCCCGGCCGCCCCTGCCGCCGACGATCCGGTGGCCAAGCTGAAGAAGGCCAAGGAAATGCTCGACCTGGGCCTGATCACCCAGACCGACTACGACGCGCTGAAGGCCAAGGCGCTGGGACTGTAAGAAGACGCAGGACGCGCAACCACCATGTCCGATCCCAGAAACACGCCTCCGCCGCTGCCCGGTTCCGCTTCAGCACCCCCGCCCCTGCCGGCGGCGGTGCTGGACGGCCCCGGTTCGCCGCAGGATGTCCCTCCCCTGCCCGGCAGCTTCCCGCTGGATACTTCCAAGCTGCCTGAGGCCATCCGCAACGAAGTCGAGGCGCCCGACCCGGTCGCCATCGACACCGCTGCGGCCGAACTGAAAGACGGCCTCAACCGCTGCCCCAAGTGCGGCGCCACCGACATACGGCCCAAGCTGGGCACCGACATCCTGGTCTGCCTGTACTGCCGTCACCAGTGGCATGGCGCGCGGGTGGAGGAGGAATTCGGGCTGGGCGAAGCCATCGACCAGCTGCGTGGCACCGTCATTGCATCGGGCGCACGCGATATCGATGCCGACACCTCGGCACTGATGACCTTCAAGTGCACCGGTTGCGGCGCCGAAGTCACGGTCAACACCGAAAGCACGATGACGGCGCGCTGCCACTGGTGCCGGCATGTGTTCGGCGTGAACGAACAGATCGCCAACGGCGCGGTGCCCGACGCCGTGCTGCCGTTCCATATCAAGAAGGAGGATGCGGTCGCGCGCATCCGCCAGTTCGTCGACAAGCGCCGGATGTTCGCGCTCAAGGCGTTCAAGGAACAGTTCACCCCGGAAAACGTGGTGGGCGTGTACCTGCCCTACATGATCGTCGACGGCAATGTCAGCGCAGCGGTGGCTGGCAAGGGTGAGATCAAGACCCGCGAGTACACCCGTGGCACCGAGAAGAACAAGCAGACCTACTACGACGCGGATATCTACCAGGTGGAACGCCAGGTCGATTTCACCGTGGACGACCTGCCGCTGGAATCCTCTGCCGAGCGCGGCAACCTGGACACGCGCGCCAACACCAACAACATCATCAACACGATTCTGCCGTTCGACACCAAGAACGCGGTGAAGTGGAACGCCTCGTACCTGGCCGGGTTCACTTCGGAAAAGCGCAACCTGGACGTCGAAAAGCTGCGGCCGCGCCTGGAAGACCAGCTGCTGTCGATCGCCCGCGCGCAGGTGGAAGGCACGGTGCGCCGTTACGACCGTGGCGTGCGCTGGGAACAGGAGCAACTGGAAGTGCACGGCACCCGCTGGGTGGCCATGTACCTGCCGGTGTGGCTGTATTCGTACCACCAGCCCGGCAGGAACGGCGGCATGCTGCACTACATCGCGGTGAACGGCCGGACCGGTGAAACCATGGGCAGCGTGCCGGTGCAGCAGTGGAAGATGCTGCTGGCGGCGCTGACCGCAGGTACGATCATCGAAGCCCTCGCAATTGCCTTCCTGGTGGCCAGCACATGAGTGATGACAGTGGTCTTTGGTTGTTGGCCGCAGGCCCGGCCGGCGCAACTGCGCTGTACTGGGCGCTGTACCGCTTCTACCGCAATACCGACAAATCGCATTCGTTCGAGCACGAGACCGAGATCGATGCCAAGCCGGTGACCGGCTCGGATCGCCGGGTCGATTCGATCTCGGGCACGCAGGAAAAGCGGATCCGCGGCGACAACGTGTATGAGTATCGAAAGCGGGTGGCGCGGGTGAGCAGCGGAGACGATTGAACGCTCCGCCAGCGCTTCGGGGGCTGGGGCCATCCCAGCCTTCGAAGCAAGCCGGAACGTCAGGTGGCCGTACGTCCCGATGCCCCTCGATTCAGTCCGGCGCCACCTCTCCGTTGATCTGCTGCATCACTGAGCGCTTGCCGTCACTGGCAGGCATCGCCCGCACCAGGTTGCGCAGCAGCCGCAGGTCCTGCTGCCGGCCAAGCTCGTCGCTGAGCCGATGCAGCGCCTTGTAACGATGCCCCGAGGCGTGCAGCGGCCTGCTGTGCGGCACGTGCAGCTGCAGGTCGCAGGCGATATCCAGCTGCATGCGCAGCCTGCGCACGCGTCGTCGCCAGCGGTGGTCCGCCGCGGCACCGCCGTCGCGTTTCGCCCGTGCGGCAGCCTTGTCCACGCGGCGCCGGCTACGCTCAAGATTCTGGCGCAGCGGGCCACGCCGCAGCTGATGCCAGGGTTGGACCGCCAACTGCTGCTGCACCGCTGCCAGGACACGCAGGCGGCGTGCAAACCCCGGGTCACGCTGCAGGGTCGCCTGCAGCAGGCCCTCACGACGCAGGACCAGCATCCGGATGACGCCTTTCCATCGCGGATCGGCAACCCGCTCCTGCAGTTGCCGGGCGACCTCGACCACCACATGCGCATCACGGAGGCGGGACAGGCCATCACCCAGGCGCTTCAATCTCAGGTCGGCAGCCTCGACGTCCAGCGCTGCGTGCTCCAGCAGCGCCAACAGGGACCGCAATCGGCGGATGGCCTTGCGCGCGGAAWGGATGGCCGGGTGCGGGTCGGATGCCGACGACAACGCCGCAGCGATCGCGGCACACTCATGCAGCGCTCTCTGGCGAAAGGCCTCGCCGGCTTCTGCTGCGGACATCGATGTTCCCTGCCGGGATGGGAGCCGCAGTGTAGCCTGCTCCCCGTCGGGCACCGGCACCACGCAGCCGTGACGCGGCGCTGCCTAGACTTGCGCCCCTTCGCCCGTGCTGATCCCGCCACGCTGGCGCAGCACCCCTCCTCCCGCTCGAGATCAACGTGACGTCCCTGCCCTCATTTGCCACCCGCGACAGCCGGGCCACCGACAGCGTCAACATGGCACTGGCCGCCGGGGCCATCGTCGGCACCTGGTTCTGGGACGTCCAGGCCGACCAGCTCACGGTCGATGAAGCCCTGGCCCGCGCCTTCGGCCTGGACCCGGCAATGGCGCAGCGGAAACTGCACCTGCAGGACGTACTGGGCGCCGTGCATCCCGATGACCTGCCCGCACTGTCGGCGGCGATTGAGCAGACCGTGCAGACGGGCGGGCGCTTTGCCCACCAGTACCGCGCGCGCGCCACCGATGGCAGCTATCACTGGCTGGAAAGCATCGGCAGGGTCGATATGGACGCCCAGGGCCGCGCGCTGGGTTTCCCGGGCGTGCTGATCGACATCGATGAGCGCCTGCGCGTCGAGGCCGAGCGCGACCAGGCGCAGGCGCTGCTGCGCTCGTTCGTGGAGGCTGCACCGGGCGTGATGTATGCCAAGGATCGGCAAGGCCGGCTGCTGATCGGCAACCACGGCACCACCGAGCTGATCGGCCTGCCGCCGGGAGAATATATCGGGCGCACCGATGCCGAGCTGTTGGGCGACCCCGCCCAGGCGGCGTCGGTGATGGCGACCGACGAGCGCATCATGTCCAGCGGCAACAGCGAGCAGCTGGAGGAGGAAGTGAGCTTCCCCGATGGTCGCCGGGCCTGGTGGCTGTCGACCAAATCGCCGCTGCGCGACGCCGATGGCGCCGTGATCGGCCTGGTCGGTACGTCGCTGGACATCACCGACCGCAAGGCGGCCGAAGCCGAGCGTCGTGATATCGAAGAACGCTACCGGCTGGCCGCACAGGCCACCAACGATGCCATCTGGGATTGGCGCATCGCCGATGGCCAGGTGATCTGGAACGAAGCGCTGGCCAGCCTGTTCGGCCACACGGAGAAGAACACGACCGCGCAATGGTGGCTGCAGCACATCCACCCCGATGACCGCGCGCGCATCGATCACGGCATCCACGCCGTGATCGACGGGAACGGCAGCGGCTGGACGGACGAGTACCGTTTCCAGCGCGCGGATGGCAGTTATGCGTCGGTGCTGGATCGCGGAACGGTCCTGCGCGACGCCGATGGCACCCCGCTGCGGATGATCGGGGCCATGCTGGATCTCTCCGGGCGGAAGGCCGCCGAAGCGGCGCTGGCCGACAGCGAAGAGCGCCTGCGGCTGGCCACCGAAGCAGGCGAGCAAGGGTTCTGGGACGTGGACATGGTGCAGGACGTGCTGATCTGGCCGGCGCGCACCAAGGCCATGTTCGGCATCTCCGCCGGTGCGCTGGTGACCATGGACGACTTCCGTGCCGGGCTGCACCCGGACGACCGCGCGGCAACCCTGGCCGCGTTCGCCGCCGCCTGCGATCCCGAGCGGCGCGAGACCTATGACGTGGAGTACCGCACCGTCGGCAAGGAGGATGGCATCGTCCGCTGGGTCGCCGCCAAGGGCCGCGGCATCTTCGAGTTCGGCAGGTGCGTGCGCGTGCTGGGCGTGGCCATCGACATCACCGCGCGGAAGGCCGCCGACGCGCGCCTGCAGGAGCTGAACGGGCAGCTGGAGGCACGTGTTCGGGCCGAAGTCGCCGAGCGCCTGCGGGTGGAAGAGGCGCTTCGGCAGAGCCGCAAGATGGAGGCGGTGGGCCAGCTGACCGGAGGTATCGCCCACGACTTCAACAACATGCTGGCGACGGTGATCGGGCCGCTCGACCTGCTGGCGCTGCGCCTCGGCGACAGCGACGCGCGCGCCARCCGGTACATTGAAATGGCCCTTGATGGCGCGCAGCGCGCCGCCCAGCTGACCCAGCGCCTGCTTGCGTTCTCGCGCCAGCAACCGCTGCAGCCGGTGGCGATGGATGCCAACCGCCTGGTGGCCGGCATGACCGACCTGCTGGTGCATTCCCTTGGCAGCAGCATCATCCTTGAAACCGCACTCGGCGCGGGCCTGTGGTGGACCCATGCCGACGCCAACCAGCTGGAGAACGTGGTCCTGAACCTGGCGGTCAACGCGCGCGATGCGATGCCCTCCGGCGGCCGATTGAAGATCGAGACCCGCAACCAGCGCGTCGACCTCGACACCGCATCGGCGCATGCGGGCGTGCCTGCAGGGGACTACGTCGTGATCGCGGTGACCGACGACGGCAACGGGATGACGCCGGAGGTGATGGCGCGCGCGTTCGATCCGTTCTTCACCACCAAGCAGGTCGGCCAGGGCACCGGGCTCGGGCTGTCGCAGGTGTATGGCTTCGTCCARCAATCGGCCGGGCATGTGAAACTCGATTCCGCGCCCGGCAAAGGGACGCGGGTACAGGTCTACCTGCCGCGGCTGCTGGCCGACGTCGACATGCCCGCTGCCGCATCGGATGACGATGCGCCGGCCCTGCACGGCGGGCGCGAGCACATTCTCGTCGTGGACGATGATGCGGCCGTCCGCGCGTTCTCGGTCGATGCCCTCACTGAACTCGGCTATCGGGTACTGGCCGCAGATGGCGCCGCCAGCGCCTTGGCGCTGCTGCAGGCCCATCCAGAGGTCGCGCTGTTGTTTACCGACGTGGTGATGCCCGAGGTCAATGGACGGCAGCTGGCCGAGCAGGCACGTGCGCGCCATCCGCAGCTGAAGGTGCTGTTCGCCACCGGCAACAGCCGCAACGCGCTGGTCGACAACAACGTGCTGGATGCGCAGGTTCACTTGATCGGCAAACCGTTCACCATCGGCGAACTGGCCTCGCGGGTAAGGATCGCGCTGGCCGGCGATGGCTGAAGGCCGCCACGCAGGTTGCGCCGCAGCCGGCAGCGGATGAATGCGCGACCGGGTCATGCTTCACCGCATGCCTACCGCGGCACCGCCATGCTGTCCCGGCATTGAATCCGCCAGCCAGCCTGCCGCAGCCAGCGAGGAGCCACGATGAGCCCACCGTCACACCTTCCCCTTTCGCGCCGGGAACTGCTGAAGTTGAGCGCGGGATCGGCCACCACCATGGCCCTGCCTGCGGTGGTCGCTGCGGCGGAGTCGGACCGGACCGGTGCACGGGCACCGGAACTGATGCAGGTGGACTTCGAGGTCAACGGAACAGCGCGATCGCTGCGGCTGGACACCCGCGTCACCCTGCTCGACGCCCTGCGTGAGCACCTGCACCTGACCGGCAGCAAGAAGGGCTGCGACCACGGCCAGTGCGGTGCCTGCACCGTGCTGGTGGACGGCCGGCGCATCAATGCCTGCCTGACGCTGGCGGTGATGCACCAGGGCGCGAAGATCACCACCATCGAAGGCCTCGGCACGCCAGACCGGCTGCACGCGATGCAGGCGGCCTTCGTCAAGCATGACGGTTTCCAGTGCGGCTACTGCACCCCGGGGCAGATCTGCTCGGCCGTCGCCGTGCTGCAGGAAATCAAGGCCGGCATACCGAGCCACGTCAGCGCCGCGTTGGACGCGCCCAGTGCCTTCACTGCCGAAGAACTGCGCGAGCGTATGAGCGGCAACATCTGCCGGTGCGGTGCCTATTCCAACATCATCGAGGCCATCCAGGACGTCGGGGAGGCCAGCGCATGAGAGCTTTCAGCTACGAGCGCGCCCGGTCTCCCGCCGAGGCGGCAGCGGCAGCGGCGCGTACCCAGGGCGCTCGGTTCATTGCCGGCGGCACCAACCTGCTGGACCTGATGAAGCTGGAGATCGAGACGCCCGCCCACCTGATCGACGTAAACGGGCTGGATCTGGACACCATCGAGCCCACCAGCGAGGGAGGCCTGCGCGTCGGCGCGCTGGTACGCAATACCGATCTGGCGGCCGACCGGCGCATCCGGCGCGACTATGCGGTGCTGACCCGCGCACTGGTGTCCGGCGCATCGGGTCAACTGCGCAACAAGGCCACCACCGCCGGCAACCTGCTGCAACGCACACGCTGCCCCTATTTCTACGACACCGCACAGCCCTGCAACAAGCGGCTGCCCGGCAGTGGCTGCGGCGCGCGCGAAGGTTTCAGCCGGCAATTGGCCGTGATCGGTGCCAGCGAGCACTGCRTCGCCACCCACCCCAGCGACATGGCGGTGGCGATGATGGCGCTGGATGCATCGGTGGAGACCGTCCGCGCCGACGGATCGCGCCGGAACATCGCGCTGGACGCCCTGTATCGCGCTCCTGGCCGTACGCCGCATATCGACACCATGCTGGACAAGGGCGAGCTGATCGCCGCCGTGATCCTGCCGCCGCCCCCGGGGGGCGTGCACGTGTACCGCAAGGTACGCGACCGCGCATCGTATGCGTTCGCCCTGGTGTCGGTGGCGGCGATCCTGCGGCCCGATAGCAGCGGCCGGATCGCCCTTGGCGGTGTCGCGCACAAGCCGTGGCACAGCGCTGCGGCCGATGCGGCCCTGCCGCAGGGCGCCGCCGCCGTGATGTCGGTGCTGCTGCAGGGTGCTGCGCCCACCGCACAGAACGCCTTCAAACTGGCGCTGGCCGAACGCACATTGGCTTCCATCCTGCAGGACGTGAGGGCCGAGGCATGAAATTCGACACCCCCGCAGGCCGCAATCCGATCGATGCGCAGACCGTTGTCGGCAAGCCGCACGATCGCATCGACGGCCCGTTGAAGGTCACCGGCAAGGCCACCTACGCACACGAATGGCATGACGCCACGCCTTCCGCCCCCGCCTATGGCGTGGTGGTCGGCGCGGGGATTGCCACCGGCACCGTGACCCGCATGGAGCTGGAGGCGGCACGGCGCTCGCCCGGCGTTCTGGCCATCGTCACTGCCGACACCGCCGGGCCGCTGCATCCGGTCAAGCGCAACGCGGCGCCGCTGCTGGGTGGTCCGAAGGTGCACCACTATCACCAGGCGCTGGCGGTGGTGGTGGCCGAAACGTTCGAACAGGCCCGGGCTGCGGCCGGACAGATCCGCATCCGCTATGCCCCGCAGCGTGGCCACTTCGATCTTGCGGACGCCAAGCAGGCAGGCGCTTCCCTGCAGACACCGGAGCCCGATGCGCGCGTCGGCGATTTCGAGAAGGCCTTCAGCCAGGCGGCGGTTACGCTCGATGCGATCTACCACACCCCGGACCAGTCGCACGCAATGATGGAGCCGCACGCGACGATGGCCGCCTGGGAAGGCGACCAGCTGACGGTGTGGACCTCCAACCAGATGATCGACTGGGGCCGCACCGATCTGGCCCGCACCCTGGGCATCGCCAAGGACAAGGTGCGGCTGGTGTCGCCCTACATCGGCGGCGGCTTTGGCGGAAAGCTGTTCCTGCGCTCCGATGCGCTGCTGGCCGCGCTCGCCGCACGCGCTGCCAAGCGGCCGGTGAAAGTGGCCCTGCAGCGGCCGCTGATCGCCAACAACACCACGCACCGCCCGGCCACGCTGCAGCGCATCCGGCTGGGCGCAACGCCGGAAGGAAGCCTGACCGCCATCGGTCACGAATCATGGTCGGGCAACCTGCCAGGGGGCTCGCCGGAGGAAGCGGTGCAGCAGACGCGCTTGCTGTATGCGGGGCCCAACCGCTTGGCCGCACTGCGCCTGGCCACCCTCGACCTGCCCGAAGGCAATGCCATGCGAGCGCCGGGCGAAACGCCGGGACTGATGGCGCTGGAAATCGCCATGGACGAAATGGCGATCAAGCTCGGCCTGGATCCGATCGAATTCCGTATCCGCAACGACACCCAGGTCGACCCGTCCAATCCCGAGCGCCCCTTTTCACAGCGGCAGCTGGTGCAGTGCCTGCGCACGGGCGCCGAACGATTCGGCTGGCAGCGGCGCAGCGCCACCCCGGGCGCCGTGCGCGATGGACGCTGGCTGGTCGGCATGGGCGTGGCAGCAGGCTTCCGCAACAACCTGGTGATGAAATCCGGCGCACGCGTGCGCCTGGCCGCTGATGGCCAGGTCACCGTGGAAACCGACATGACCGACATCGGCACCGGCAGCTACACCATCATCGGCCAGACGGCCGCGGAAATGCTCGGCGTTCCGTTGCAGCAGGTCACGGTCAAGCTGGGCGATTCCCGTTATCCCGTGGCTGCCGGGTCCGGTGGCCAGTGGGGCGCCAACAGCTCCACCGCAGGCGTCTACGCCGCATGCATGGCACTGCGTACGAAGGTCGCGCAGGCGCTGGGAATGGACCCGGCGGCAGCGCAGTTCGAAGCCGGCAAGGTGACCGCAGGGGGCCGTAGCCGCGCCCTTGCCGATGCCGCTCAGGCCGGCGAGCTGGTGGCCGAAGACAGCATCGAGTTCGACACGCTGCAGGAGAAGTACCAGCAGTCGACCTTCGCCGCGCATTTCGTCGAGGTGGGCGTGGATGTGGCCTCGGGCGAAAGCCGGATCCGCCGCATGCTGGCCGTGTGCGCAGCCGGCCGCATCCTCAACCCGAAGACCGCGCGCAGCCAGGTGATCGGCGCGATGACAATGGGCATCGGCGCAGCGCTGTCAGAGGAGCTGGTGGTGGATCGGCGGCTGGGGTTCTTCGTCAATCACGACCTGGCCGGCTACGAAGTACCCRTACATGCCGACGTGCCGCACCAGGAGGTGGTGTTCCTCGATGAAAGCGATGCGGTGTCGTCGCCGATGAAGGCCAAGGGCGTTGGCGAGCTGGGCCTGTGCGGCGTAAGCGCGGCAGTGGCCAACGCGGTGTACAACGCGACCGGAATCCGCGTGCGCGACTATCCACTGACCCTGGACAAGCTGCTCGCTGGCCTGCCGGACATCGCATGACCAGTGCGCTCCACCCTGCCCCGTTGGATCTGGACGGTGGCAACCCGCGCCCGGTGCTGCAGGCTGCCGCCGACGCGGCGCGAGCCCGTCGTCCGGCTGCGTTGGCAGTGGTGCTGCAGACGGAAGGGTCCAGCTACAGCCGCGCGGGCACCTGTGCGCTGTTCGAACCGGGTCGACAGGTGGGCTGGCTGAGTGGCGGCTGCCTGGAACCGGAGCTGGCGCGACAGGCCGCCAACGCGGTGGATGCCGGGCGCATCGCATGGATGGAGATCGACAACCGCGACGACGCTGCGCTGTTCTCCGGCAATGCCACCGGATGCCGGGGTCGCCAGTGGCTGGCACTGCTTCCATTGCCGCAGCTCGGCGGCATCGAACAGCTTCTCGATGCCTGGCTGCAAGGGCCGCATACGCTGCACCTGGCACTGCAGGCTGATGGACGGCTGGACGCCCGCTGCGCCGGCTTCACCTTCACCCGCACGGTGCCCCCGGCCGCCCCGCAGTCGCCGGACGGCAGCCACCGCTGGCGGCTGCAGTGGCACCGGTCGCCTATCGTGCACGTGCACGGAGCAGGCCCGGAGGCCGCGCTTCTGCTACCCCTGCTGGACCATCTGGGCTGGTGCGCGCATGTTGAGGAACCGCGACCCCGCTGGCGCGAGCACCTGCCCCTTGCCGCTGGTTCGTATTGTTCTTCCGCTGCCGCCGGCGCGGCCGATGCCGCACTCGTGATGCATCACAATTTCGAGCTCGACCGTGACGCGCTCGAACGGCTGGCAGGCTCGCGCGTGCCCTTCATCGGGCTGTTGGGGCCACGCCGTCGCAAGGACGACCTTTTCAGCGTGCTGGATACCCATACGCGCCGTGCGCTGGAACCGCGCCTGCGCTCACCGATCGGCCTGCCACTGGGCGGACGTGGTCCCGAAGCGATTGCCTTGAGCATTGCCGCGCAGCTGCAGGCATGGCGGCACGGAACGCCCCTGGCCACGCCATGACCGGGCATGCGGCCGTGGTGCTCGCAGCCGGGTGCAGCCAGCGCCTGGGGCAGCCCAAGCAGCTGCTGCGTGCGGGCGGAGAGACGCTGTTGCGACGCAGCGTGCGGCTGGCGCTGGAAACCTTGCCGGACACGCTGGTGGTGGTACTGCCCCAGCACCCACGCTTCGAAGAAGAACTCCACGGCCTGCCGGCACAGCGGCTGCACAATCCCAACCCTGGGCTCGGCATCGGCGGCAGCCTGGCGCTGGCCGCCACCCACGTGCACAGCGCCGCCAGGGTGCTGGTGATGATCTGCGATCAACCGACGCTGCGCGTGGAGCACCTGCGCGCGCTGCTGGGCGCGGCAGCCGCTGCACCGTCCGGCTGCGCGGCCACGGTACTGGGCGACACCATCGGCGTGCCGGCGGTGGTGCCGGGCAGCTGGTTTGCCGGAACAGGACTGCAACCTGCAGACGGGGGATTTGGCCGGCGGCTGCGGCAGACCGAGGGCATTGCGCGCTGCTCCGGCGCCGGGCTGGAATGCGATATCGATACGCCCGAGGACCTGCGCCGCGCGCGCGCGCTCGGCTGGCTGGATCCTGCGTCCGCCTGAGGGCGGCGGCGACAGTTGAACTGGCCAGACCGCGCTGCACGGGCGCTCGGCATACACGCTGCGCGGACGCTCCGCCGCGCAGGATGGTGCGCCCGCTACCTGCCAGCATTCCCGCACATGGCCGCACCCTCAGGCTCCCGCCTTGTCATCTACGCCGCGCTGGCCGGCAACCTCGCGATCGCCGTTGCCAAGTTCATCGCCGCCGGCCTGTCCGGCAGCTCCGCGATGCTCAGCGAAGGCGTGCATTCGCTGGTCGATACCCTCAACGAGGTGCTGCTGCTGTACGGTCTGCGCCGTGCCGAAAAGGCCCCCGACACCCTGCACCCGTTCGGCTACGGTCGCGAGCTGTACTTCTGGAGCTTCATCGTCGCCTTGCTGGTCTTTGCCGCCGGCGCCGGTGTGTCGGCCTATGAGGGCATCCAGCACATCCGCCAGCCGGAACCGGCCACCAACCACGCCATCAGCTACAGCGTGCTGGGTATTTCCATCCTGTTCGAAGGCGCCTCCTGGTGGGTTGCACTGCGCGAGTTCCGGCGCAGCAAGGGCACGCTGGGCTATTTCGAGGCGTTCCGCCGCAGCAAGGACCCCTCCACCTTCACCGTGTTGCTGGAGGACAGTGCCGCCCTGCTCGGCCTCGGCTTTGCCCTGGTCGGGTTGCTGGCCGCGCAGCTGCTGGAAATGCCGGTACTGGATGGGGTCGCCTCGTTGTGCATTGCCGGCGTGCTGGCGCTGACCGCATTCCTGCTGGCGCGGGAAACCAAGGGCCTGCTGGTGGGCGAGCCTGCGCACCCGGCCGTTGCCCAGCGCATCATGGCGGTGGCCGTGACCGATCCGGACCTGCGCCGTGCCAATGGCGTGACCACCATGCAGATGGGCCCGGAGCAGGTGGTGGCCATGCTCAGTGCCGAATTCGAGGACGACCGCACCACCCCGCAGATCGAAGCATGCATCACCCGCATCGAGGGTGCGGTGAAGCAGGAGTTCCCGGAACTGGTGGCGCTGTTCGTGAAACCGCAGACGCCGGAAGTCTTCGCCAGGCGGCGCGCGGCGCTGGCTGACCCGGAGTGAATCGATGGCGGCGGCTTCACCCGCTGCACGCCACACTGGAGCAGGATTGGGAAGCGAGCACTGCCGCAACATGATGGATTGGCTGCCGGATACCTGGATACCGATACCCCGCACCTTCTACCGGCGCCCGTCGACGGTGGTTGCACCGGACCTGCTCAACAAGCTGCTGGTGCGCAGCGACGGCCGTGCAGCGCGTATCGTCGAAGTCGAAGCCTACGCCGGCAGTGAGGATCCGGCTGCCCATTCGTATCGTGGCAGGACCGCACGCAACGCCAGCATGTTTGGCGAGGCCGGGCACCTGTATGTGTATTTCACCTACGGCATGCACTGGGGCAGCAATGTGGTCTGCGGCGAGGTCGGCGAGGGTGTTGCGGTACTGCTGCGCGCGGCAGAGCCGGTGGCCGGACAGGAACGGATGTACCCACTGCGGCCAGCTGCCCGCCACGATCACGACCTCGCCAGCGGTCCCGGCAAACTGTCGCAGGCGTTCGGCCTGGACCGGCGCGTTGATGGCGCCGATCTGGTCACCGCCAGCCACGGCATCACCCTCGTGGATGACGGCACGCGGCCCCCCGACGATCCGGTGGTAGGCCCACGCATCGGCATCACCCGGGCAGTGGATTTTCCTTGGCGCTGGCATGTTCGCGATCATCGTCACGTTTCAGTGCGCCCTGCCCGCGCCTCAACGCGAAGGAGCCCCCGATGACACCTCTCGACAAACCGCTGCGCCGTGAACTGACCATCGCCGGCCAGGCCTATACGCTGACCCTGGACCCGAGCGGACTGAAGCTGGTCGAGAAGGGACGGCGGAAGGGCCTGGAACTGCGCTGGGAAGACCTCGTCTCCGGTGACGCCGCGTTGGCCAGCGCCCTGCAGGCGTCCCTGCAACAGCCATGAGCAGGCGCATCACGACGGCATCACTGCCGTACGCAGGGCGCTAACAGACCGGGTACTAGCGTGGACAGCCATGGATGAGGCCACCCGACTTCGCGAAATCGAACGGCTGGGCGTGCTCGATACGCCGCCCGAGCCGGTGTTCGATGCCATCGTCGCCGCCGCGCGCRCCGCCACCGGCATGCCCATCGGCCTGGTCTCCATCGTTGCCGAACAACGGCAATGGTTCAAATCCAGCATCGGCCTGGGCGATGTCAGCGAAACGCCGCGCTCCATCTCGTTCTGTACCTACGCCATCGAACAGGACGCGCTGCTGGAGATTCCGGATGCGCGGCAGGATCCGCGCTTCGCCCACAACCCGTTGGTCACCGCCGGGCCCAGGGTGCGCCACTATGCCGGCATCCCTCTGGCCACTGCCCATGGCGCGCGCATCGGCACGCTGTGCCTGCTCGACACCCTGCCTGGCGTGCTGTCGCCGTCGCAGCGTGAGCTGATGGTCCATCTTGGCCGGGTTACCACCCAGGTGCTGGAGCAGCGCAGTGCGCTGTTGCGGCAGATCGACCAGGCACAGGCGCTGCATCGCGATCTCAAGCGCAGCGAGGACTTCCTGGAACGTACCAACACCGCCGCCAAGGTCGGCGGCTGGGAGCTGGAGCTGGCCACCCGCGAAGTGCGCTGGACACGCGAGACCAAGCAGATCCACGGCGTGCGTTCCAGCTACCAGCCAACATTCGAATCGGCCCTGTCGTTCTATCGTCCGGACAGCCGCAGCATCATCCAGGCGGCAGTGCAGCGCTGCACCGAACAGGGCACGCCCTGGGAAGTGCAGCTGCCGATGACCACCGCCGATGGCCGCAGCATCTGGACCCGCGTGGTGGGCACGCGGCAACAGGTGGAGGGCCTGCCACGGCTGGTCGGTGCCATCCAGGACATCACCGAAGAACGCGCGGTGGTGGACGCGCTGGAAGCCAGCGAGGTGCGTTATCGCCGCCTCTTCCACTACAGCCTGGGCCTGATCTGCACGCACACGCTGGACGGCACCGTGACATCGGTGAATCCGGCAGCCGTGCAGTCGCTGGGCTACCCGGAAAGCGAGATGGTTGGCCGCAGCCTGTGCGACCTGATGCCGCCGGAAAAGCGCGAGGCGTTCAAGGCCTACCTGCGGCGCATCGAAGCCAACCATACCGACGCAGGCGTGATCGAGCTGCTCGCCGCCGATGGCACCCGCCGCTACTGGGCCTACAACAACGTACTGGACACCGAGACCCATCCCCCGTTCGTGCTCGGCCACGCCCAGGACGTGACCGCGCTGCGCCTGCAGGAAGAGCGCTTGCGCGAACTGTCGCTGAAGGATCCGCTGACCCAGTGCCACAACCGCCGGTACCTGCATCGGCTCGACGACGTCGCCTCACGGTCGTGGGCCTGCCTGGTGTTCGACCTGGATCACTTCAAACAGGTCAACGACACCCTGGGGCACCGTCGTGGCGACACGGTGCTGGTCGAGTTCGCCGACTTCCTGCGCGCGCCGCTGCGGGCCAATGAGGCGGCAGTGCGGTTGGGCGGCGACGAGTTCCTGGTGGCGCTGATCGAACCGGCGGCCGGGCGGCTGGCTGCGCTGGAAGCCTGGTATGCGGGCAACGCCGCGCGTGCTCCCACCGCGTTCTCGATGGGCGCCGCCGTCAACGTCCCCGGCGAACCCGTGGCCGACACCATCCACAAGGCCGACAGCCGGCTGTATCGCACGCGGGCCAGGGTACGTCGCGAGATGCGTCCGCCGGGCAGCGCCGACTAGCGGGTAACGGTGACCCACGCAGGCGCATGATCGCTGGCCTTTTCCTGCAGCCGCACCCAACGATCGACACCCGCATCCTCAAGCCCTTTGGCCAGTACCGGGTTCAGCAGCAGATGATCGATGCGCAGGCCGCGATCGCGTCCGGCGTGCTGACGGAAATAGTCCCAGAAGGTGTAGATGCGCTGGTCGCCATGCACCGTGCGCAGGGCGTCGGTCCACCCCTGCGCCAGCAGCTGCTGGAAGGCATCGCGGACCTCCGGCTGCATGAGCGCATCACGCCGCCACGAGGCCGGGTCGTACACATCCTCGTCGTCTGGAATGACATTGAAATCCCCCAGCAGCAGTSCCGGGTGCGGAAGATCGACCAGGGTGCGCGCATGGCGGATCAACCGCTGCATCCATCGCAGCTTGTAGTCGAACTTCGGCCCCGGCTGCGGATTACCGTTGGGCAGGTACAGTGCCGCAACCACAACGCCATGCACGGCAGCTTCCAGGTACCGGCTCTGCGTATCGGCCGGTTCGCCGGGCAGGCGGCGCCGGCTTTCGATAGGCATGGCATCGCGGGCCAGTATCGCCACCCCGTTCCAGCGCGCCTCACCCAGCCACAGTGCGCCATACCCTGCCCGCTCCAGCGCGTCGACCGGAAAAGCGGCATCGACCGCCTTCAGCTCCTGCAGTGCCACCACGTCGGGCGCTTCACGCTGCAACCAGGACAGCAGATGCGGCAAGCGCGTGCCGATGCCATTGACGTTGAACGTGGCAATGCGCAATGTCTTGCGGCGAGCCATTGCGGAAGTACCCGAGCGGCGGGCCTGCAGTATTGGCGAGGCGGCATGCAGGCAGCGTGGAGGACGCCGCACGCAGGATCACGGCGTTGCCGCGCCCGACCCTGGCAGGAAGTTCGCCATCCGCTCCAGCTCGTCCTCCAGCGCATTGCTGAATGCCACGTCCCTTGGTGCGCTGCCATCGACGTAACCGAAGCTGGGCTGCAGCTGCCCATCCTTCACCGCGACATTGGCCCAGCCGATCACCTGGTCGCGCCACAACAGCGGCAGCGCGTAGTAGCCGAAGCGACGCTTGGCCGCCGGGGTGTAGGCCTCGAACCGGTACACCCAGCCCCAGAACAGTTCGAACCGTCGCCGATCCCAGGCCACCGGATCGAACGGCGCGAGCAGCCGCACCTGTTCATCGGTCTGGTAGCGCCGCGAACGCGGGTTCTCGTCGGCCGGCCAGTACCAGGTGGTTCCATCGATGCTGCAGCCCGCCAGCTGCTCGCGCGCCAACCGCAGTGCCTGCTGGATCTCCTCCGCCAGATGCGGTGCGCCATAGCCCAGAAGCCGCGCCAGATAGGTGAGGCTCGCCGAAGGCAGCGGCGCATACTTGCGCACCACCAGATCGATCAGTGCCGTGGCGCGCTGCAGGCGTGCGGCCTTGCCGCCATCGGCCGGGGCATGTGCCGCAACGGCATAGATGCGGGTACCGCTGTCACGACGATGGATGCGCAGCATGCCGCGATAGTGCATGCCGTCCAGCAGGTGGGTGCTGGCGTTGCTGGTGCCGCCCCAGTAGTTGGTCACCCGGCCATGCGCGAACGCCTGGTCGACTTCGCGCGGATGCACCGCCCCCCGCTCCTGGACGAACGCCAGCACGTCGGCTGCCTTGCGCCGCGTGCTCGCGTCCCATGGCCTGCGGGACACCCGGGGATGCATCAGGGACAGGTGTTCACGCGGCAGGAAGCCGTAGTTGACGAGGAAGTCTTCCTCGATCGGCAGGCGGCTGTAGCGGCGCTCCAGATCGCCGGCCTGGTAGCCCTTCACCCGGTGCCGCAGGGTCAGGTCCTGGGCGCGTGCGGGCGCACGGATGGGGTCGGCCTGCACGAAGCCCAGCCGACGGATCGCTGTCAGCAACGTGGTAGGCGTGAACAGCGTGCGGGCTACGGCGTAGCGGCGCAGATCATCGAGGGTCGGCGAGGTCGGCATGGGCCGATTGTAGGACTGCCGGCCGCCCCGCTGCAGGACGTCATCCGCGCAAGGCGCGCCGGATCCGCTGGCCCGCCGCTTACAATCTCCCCAGCAGGCCACAGCCAAGGGAATCGCGTGCCACCGTTCAACCTGTTCCAGCGCCTGTCGCAGGCGCCGACCAACCCGCGCACCGACACTGCACCGCGCACATTCGATGTGGCCGAGCTGTACGAAGGGCCGGTGCGCCTGCAGGATGATGCAGCCGCCGCGCCGCTGCGGCTGGACGAGAAACTGCGCCAGGCCTACTTCTGGATCGTCAACAACGCGATCATCAGCCCGCACTACGACATCGAGTACCACGAAGGCCCCTCCGCCTCGTTCGCGGTGGGTGACACACGGCGGCCGCTGACCCTGCCATCGGCGCAGAGCTATTCCAGTTACGTGCTGCTGCCGCTGCTGACCTTCGCCACCCGCCGCAAGTGCCTGTTCGTGGGTGGGCCAGGGCGCGGCAAGACCGCCAGCGCGATCCTGATGGGCGTCCTGGCCGGCTATCCGGTCCGCGAGGTGCGCCGGGCGATGCAGCACGGGCACCCGCAGATGACCATCGCCGATCTGCTCGGCAACCCCCTGCCCGCCGACCTGGTGGCCGCGCAGGACATGGCGGACATACGCATTGCCTGGCGGTCGTGGCTGGGCATGCGGGTGAAGATCATCGACGAATACAACCGCATTCCCACCCGCACGCAGAGCGCGCTGCTGACGGTGATGGGCGACAACTACGCCGAGATCCTCAACCACGTCTACGAATGCCCGGAATCGGCGTGGTACCTGACCGCCAACGATGATCGCGGCGGCGGTACCTACCAGGTGATCGAAGCCCTGCGCGACCGCATCGACGTGGTGGTGCAGGCACTGGCATTCAACCCGCGGTTCCTGGAAGAGATGCTGCTGCGCATCGAGCAGGACATCCGCCCGGAAGAGGTCGTGCCGCGTGACATCATCTTCAGCGAGGCCGAGGGCGACCAGCTGCTGCAGGAGATCCGCGCGGTCGACGTACCGCAGGACGTGCGCCGCCGCATCGAATTCTTCAGCAGCCAGTTCGAGCTGATGGAAACCGCCGGCGCCCAGTTCGAGTACCTGACCAAGGACACCGTGCGCCTGGCCGGCACCGAATGGGCGCAGGCAACCGCTGCCGACAGCGGCCGCGATCGCATGAAGGACCTGGGTTGCCAGACCCGCAACGGCCTGTCGGTGCGCAACCTGATGACCCTGCTGATGTTCGCCAAGGCCATGGCGTACTTCCGCGGCAGCCCTGCCGTTGCCCTGGAGGATGTGCGCCAGGTACTGCCCTTCGTGCTGAACGACAAGCTGCAAYCGGATCTTGATGCTCCCTTCTTCGCCCTGCCGGAGAATGCGCCCTATCGCAGCGATCGGCTCAGCTGGCTGCGCTGGCTGCTCGATGCCTCCAATGCCGAATATGACCGGCTGGATCTGGATCGCGACGATCCGGTGGGCGAGCTGTCGGCACAGTTCCAGCGGGGCCTGGATGGGATGACCGAGACGGAAACGCGCAAGCGCCTGACCCGCATCGAGCGTCTGGTGGAGGAACGGGTGAAGGGACGCAAGCTGTACGGCCATCTGTACGACGACCTGCTGAAGCTGAAGTACCTGCACCAGCGCYACACCAACTACCTGCATTGGCTGCGGGCACGCTGATCGTGGTTTCCGCCGTTCTCGCCGAGCTGCTGGCCGCGCGCCGTTCCGTGCTGAACCAGGCCGTGGCCGATGCCCGCCACCGCTGGCCCGGCCTGGACATGGCCGCCTTCAGCGCGTTCGTCACCCAGACCATCGACCCCCTCTGCCAGGCCATCCAGCGCCACCACCCGTCGGCAACGCAGAGCACGTGCGAGGCCGCCTTCGAGATCGGTCTGGAGCTGGTGGCGCAGGGCCATGCCGGCCCGAAGGCGCGTCTCCCGTGGGTCGAGCAGGCCTGGCGCTCGCTGGCCCCGGCCCTCGCCCCGTTGCTGGCCGACGCTCCGCGCGAGACCCTCGGCACCATCAGCAATGCGGTGGTGCGGCTGGGCGCCAGTCCGGACATTCGCGTCGCGCAATGGATCGATGCGATGGCCGCGCATGCAGGCGGGTGCACATCCTTGCCGGTACTGCGCGACATCGGAGCGCTCTGTGCCTGGCAGGCGGGGATGGTGCAGCTGCGCCGCCCTGCCCTTGCCCGTATCGATGCCCTGCCCGCGAATACGGTGGCCGCCGTGCTGGGCATCGATGCGGGTGATCTGGCCTCGGTCCGGGTCCAGCTTGAGCAGGACCGCTGGTGGAATCCGCGGCAGGGCAGCGTTGACCTGCGCGGGCATCGTGTCGGCAGCTTCAGCGGCCTGGACGGCGCGTTTCCGGCACCGCCACAGGTTCGTGCAGCGACCGAGGGCTTCGTGGTCGAAAGTGCAGGCGGGTACTTCCTGCTGCTCGCCGATGCCTTCGGTGCTGTCCTGCTGCCTGCCAGCGCCGCCGAGTACGCAGCGGGCAGCAGCAGTGGGCCGGCGCCGGATGTGACCGCCCGGTTGGGCGTGCAGTGGATGGCGCCGGCGTTGTCCAAGGACGACCTGTGTGCGGTCTCCGGCGCGTCGGGCATCGCCCTGTTCTCGCCGTGGTCGCACCATGTGCATGTGTTGCCACCCCAATGAGTGCCACGGTCGCTGATCCGCTGCAGCCCTGGCGCGAGGCCTGGCCACAGGCACTGGCCACATGGAGCCGTTTCACCCGGCTGCAGGACCCGAAGCTGTGCCATTCGCGCATGCAGGCGGCCGCCGAGGGCCTGACCGGCAGCTTCGCGGCCATCCGCCTCGCCGACCAGCGCATCGTCATCGACCTGGAAGAAGTACAGCGCCTGCAGCTGCAACCCTACGCGCTGGAGATCCTCGCCCACGAGATCGGTCACCACGTGCTGGCGCCTGCCACCGCCAGCGACCATGCACGGCTGCTGGCGCGCATCCGCCGTGCGCTGCCGACGCTGGAAGCGCATGCACCGATGGTCGCCAACCTCTACACCGACCTGCTCATCAACGATCGCCTGCAGCGCCAGAGCGGGCTGCGCATGGATGCGATCTATCGACGCCTGGCTGGACAACCGGCGCAGGCCAGCTCTCCGGTCTGGCAGCTGTACATGGGCATCTACGAGGAACTGTGGCAGCAGCCGCGCGGCACGCTGGGGGGCTCGGCCGACGACAGCGCATTGCAGGGCGATGCCTGGCTCGGTGCACGCGTCGTGCGCGTCTACGCCAGCGACTGGATGATCGGCGCTGGTCGCTTCGCCACGCTGCTGCTGCCCTGGCTGCTGGAATCACAGCAGGATGCGCGGGTGGATGCCTTGATGGATACCCGGCACGCCGGCCAAGGAAGCCAACCGGTCGGCCTTGGGCAACTGGAGGACGACGAGCTGGCGCCGGCGCCGCACCCCGCATCCGATCCACGCATCACCGGCGATGAGCGCGGCGGAGACGCACCGCAGAAGAGCGATCTGCCTGCGGATGCGCTCGCTGGGGACCCTGCGCACTCGCCAGGACAGATGCGCGAGCCGTTCGAGTACGGGCAGATCCTGCGCGCGGCCGGCCTGGACCTGGATGACCATCAGATCGCCGTGCGTTATTACCGCGAGCGCGCGCTGCCACACCTGATCCGCTACCCGTCGGGGCCGCAGCCGCAGGCCCTGGAGCCGCTGCCGGAGGGGCTGCAGCCCTGGGAAGCCGGCGATGCACTGGACGCAGTGGACTGGCTGCAATCGGTACTGCAGTCACCCCATGTGATTCCCGGGCTGACGAYGGTACAGCGTGTGCACGGGCTGGCACCCGGCCGTGAACCCGCTGCCGAACCGGTGGACCTGGATCTGTACGTGGACAGTTCCGGTTCGATGCCCAACCCGCAGGCATGGACCTCGTTCCTGACCCTGGCCGGCGCCATCATCGCGCTGTCGGCGCTGCGCGTGGGTGCACGCGTACAGGCCACGCTGTGGAGCGGCACCGGGCAGCACCTGCACACCGACGGCTTCGTGCGTTCGGAAGACGACATCCTCAAGGTGCTTACCGGCTATTTCGGTGGCGCCACCGCGTTTCCGATCCACCGGTTGCGTGACACCTATGCCGAGCGTCCGCCGCATGCACGGGCGGTGCATATCCTGCACATCTCCGACGACGGCATCACCACGATGTTCGACAAGGATGAGCGCGGCAACAGCGGCTGGGACGTGGCCGCCAGAGCGCTGCGTGTGGCCGGCGGTGGCGGCACCATGGCACTGAACCTGTTCAGCCCGCTGCCATCCCGCATCGCCGATGCCGGCAACGCGGGATGGACCGGCGATCTGCTGCGCGCACGCGACGCGGGATGGAACATCCATGTGGTGCGCGACATGGCCGACCTGCTGCAGTTCGCGCGCGCCTTCAGCCAGCAGCACTACGGCCCTGGCGACATGCGGGTGCAGCGATGATCGTGGACCGCGCTGCGCCCGCAGCACCTCTGACGATTGCCCTTCCACCCAGGTATTTGCCAAGTCTGGAACCTGACCATGCTCTCCGGCCCCTCCCTTGACGTTCTGCTGCGGCGCCTGCTGGACATGCCGCCCGATTTCCTCGAGCCACCGCGCCGCGCCGGCAGCGGTCGGCTGCACGTCGCGGCGGTGGTGGGCGATGTGTTTGCCGCACGCTCGCTGCACCTGCCCCCTGCACTGCGGGCAACGCTGTCGGGTGATCTGGCCGGCGTGGATGCAAACCAGCTCTCGCTTTCAGCGGTGACCGCATGGCTGATGGCAGATGCGTACTGGAATGCACTGGCTATCGCCCCGGAGGCGTGGATGCCCCTGTTCGCCGAAGCAGTGCCCGCGCTGGCGGCCAGTACCAGCGCAGACCGGTTCGTGTTCGATCCAGAGCGCCGCGAAGAACTGGTGCGTACCGTGGTGGCCCGGCTGGGCCTGCTGCCGCAGGGTGAAACAGCGGCCCAGGCGACCGATCGCCTGGCCCGGGTCAGCGTCGTGGAACGGCAGCGCCTGCTCGATGCCAGCCGCGCCGCTGAAGCGCGCGCGCGTGCCATCCGCGAGGCCTTGGCGCGCAAGGCGGCCGAAGAGTCTGCGGACAAGTGGACCCGCGAGTGAGCCGCGAGCCGACCGATGCCGATCGCTATCCCACGCTGAGCGCGGCGGGCCTGGCGATGCTGCAGCAGATGCGCGAGCACCCGGCGGCGCCGATCTTCCGCAATGCCAGCGGCAACCGCCTGCTTGCCGATGAGGTGACGGCATTGCGTGGCTACGAACGGGAGATCACCTGCGCGCGCTTCGAGTGGACGCCAGACCAACCGCCACCGTGGCTGCAGGCGCATGTGACCGAGGTGTTTGCGCAGGTGCCGTATTACCGCGCGCAGGCGATGCCAGCTTCCTTCACCGACATTGCACCGGTCCACCGTGGCGACCTCGCAGCGGACATCGCCCGTTTCGTGCCGGACCCGGTACCGCTGGAGCGGATGATCAATTTCCGCACCACCGGCACCACCGGCCATCCACTGGTACTGCCATCGCATCCGGTGGTGGCGGCACGCTATCTGGCCCATCACAAGCGCGCCTTGCAGCGCTTCGGCATCACCCTGACGCACGGCCGCGGCCAGATGGGGGTGATGTTGCTGGGCATGCAGCAGCGGTGCTTCACCTATGTTTCGGTGACACCGACGATGGACGAATCCGGCCTGGCCAAGATCAACCTGCATCCCGATGACTGGCGCCATCCTGAGGACCGCGCACGCTACATCGACCAGATGCAGCCGGAAGTGATCGCCGGCGATCCGATTTCCTTCGCAGCGCTGCTGGAATTGCCCGTGCGACACCGGCCGCAGGCGCTGCTGTCGGTATCGATGGCGCTGTCTCCGGGCCTGCGCCAGGCCCTGGCCGCGCGCTTTGGCTGCGCGGTGCTCGATCTGTATTCAATGAACGAAGCGGGCCCGCTGGCCGTGTATGACGATGCAGCCGGCGGCCACGTACTGCTGCAGCCGCGCATGTATGTGGAAATTCTCGGTGCTGACGGGGCGCCGTTGCCGCCCGGGGAGATCGGTGAGATCACGCTCAGCGGCGGATTCAACTTCTGCCTGCCGCTGCTGCGCTACCGCACCGGCGACCGCGGTGCGCTGGCCATGGCCGGCGATACGCCGATGATCGTCGGCCTGCAGGGGCGACGTCCGGTACGCTATCTGACCGCCGACCAGCAGTGGATCAACAACATCGACCTGACCCATGCGCTGGCGGCGCTGCCGTTGTCACGATACGTGGTGCATCAGCACAGCGATGGCCGCGTTGCATTGTCGTTGCCACCTGCAGAGCTGGGCTACTCCGCCGAGGCGATCCGCTGCTTGCGCGCGGTGTTGCGAGGACAGCCGGTGGATGTCATTGCGCTGCAGCGCGAAGACAAGGTTCTGCAGTACTCCAGCGACGTAGCCGGGAGCAGTTCGCCGCCGCGATGAGTGCCCTGCGTCAGCGCAGCCAGTGCGCATAGGCGGCCAGCACCGCCAGGTGCGCCACGTAGTAGACGTAGAACGCCCAGCGCCATCGTGGCAGCCGCCACTGCACGCGCGCGGCCGCCAGCGCCAGCGGGATGGCCAGCAATGCCCATCCATTGCCATTGACCCAGCACAGCCCACCGAATCCGAAGGCCAGCAGCCAGTAGGCCCGGTGGCGGAATGCGATCYAGCCCAGCATCACGAATGCCACGCCCACCCATTGGTAATCCACGAAGAACGGCAGCAGCCCACCCGCCACCAGCAGCAACAGCTGCCGGTTATTGGCCAGCGCGTGCACCGCTACAGCGGCCAGGCCGAAGGTCAACAGGATGTTCAGCGGCAACCAGTGGCCGAAGGCCAGCATATGCAGGGGTTGCGCAACCAGGCCCCATGCGGACAGGCGCCGTATCGACTTGCCCAGATCCGCCCCTGGCTGTGCCAGGTTGCAGGCCATCACCAGTGCGAACAGCGGGAAGGCGATGCGCCCCAGCTCGCTGACCACCGGTACATAGCCGCCGAAAACCACTTTGGCGACATGATCGCCGGTCATCGACAGCAGCGCGAGCCACTTCAGCAGCTCGCGGGCGCCGCTGCCGAGGGCGCTGCGCGCCGGGGAGTATCGTGCAGCGACGTCCTGCGCGCTCATGCCACCATCCTCTGCGTCCTGCAGGGTCGATATCGCCAGGAATCGGCGGCCTTACCCCTTGAACGCAAAGAATACTTGAACCTGGGGCGGATGACGCTGGTCGATGTGCCCCGCTATCCTTGTATTCCCTGCTTGTGAGGCACCGCCATGCGCACGCTGTACCCGCCGATTACCCCGTACCGCGAACACACGCTGCCCGTGGATGCACTGCACACCCTGCATGTCGAGGAGTGCGGCACGCCCGATGGCATTCCGGTGGTGTACCTGCATGGCGGTCCGGGCGCTGGCATCTCGCCCACCCATCGCCGCTTCTTCGACCCTAGGCGCTACCGCATCGTGCTGATCGATCAGCGCGGCAGCGGCCGCTCCACGCCCTTCGGCGAGCTTCGCGACAACACCACGCAGCATCTGGTGGCCGACATCGAGAAGGTCCGCCAACACCTGGGCATCGAGCGCTGGCTGGTCTACGGCGGCTCCTGGGGTTCGACCCTGTCGCTGGCCTATGCACAGGCGCATCCCGACCGCGCCACCGGGCTGATCGTGCGCGGCGTGTTCCTGGGGCGCGAGGAAGAGAACCGCTGGTTCGCCGAGCTCAACGGCGGTGCGCGCTGGATCTTCCCGGAGCGCTGGGATCGCTACCAGGCGCACATTCCGGAAAGCGAGCGCGGCAACATGCTCGACGCGTATTGGAAACGCCTGGACCACGCCGACGAAGCCATCCGCATCGCCGCGGCACAGGCGTGGCTGGGCTGGGAAGACAATGCCGCCACGCTGCTGCACGACGTCGACGCGGTGTCCGCTACCGATCCGCTCGATACGCTGGCCAAGGCACGCATCGAGGCCCACTACTTCCGCCACAACACTTTCCTCGAGCACGGCCAGCTGCTGCGCGACATTGATCGCATCCGCCATCTGCCGGGTGTCATCGTGCAGGGGCGCTACGACATCATCTGTCCGCCGCGCAGTGCCTGGGACCTGGCACAGGCGTGGCCGGAAGCCCGGCTGGAGATGGTCATCGCCGGCCACAGTGCCAACGAAGCGGCCACGACCGATGCCCTGGTGCGGGCCACCGACGCTTTCGCGGACCGCAGCTGAACAAAAGGGGCCAACGGCCCCTTTTTCTATACCAAGGTATAGCCGGGCTAACCCACGGACCTCTAGGCCTGCTGAATACGAGCGCGGACAATAGCGCCACTGGCCAGCGACTGGCCGCCCCACGCGGAGACGCAGATGGATCCCGACCCTGCCGGGCGCAACGCGCGCCCCTGCCTGCCTACTTGTTCACTGCTGGCGACTGACGGCCGGTTCCTGTCCGTGTAAGCGATGGGAGCCCCGGGCAGCGCCTGCCCGGAGGAATCCCATGTCCTACAAGATTCTCTACATCACCGTGCGCCGCCTGATCGGCGAGCGCGATGTTTCCGCCCTGCGCAGCCTGCTGCTGCAGCACGGCCCTGTCCTGTTCGCCCGTTCGCTGGCCCTCGGCTCGCCACGGGTGGTGGCCGACGCACTGTCGCTGCTGCCGATCAGCGAGCGCATCAACGTGCTGCGCCACCTGCCCTACCCGCTGCGCGATGCGATGAAGCCGCTGTGCATCGGCGGCAGCCAACGCTTGCGCATGCAGCCCTGGTCGCCGTCGGTGCTGGCCATGCGCCACGCCTGATACCCCCCCTTCCGCTCCACGCGCCGGCTGCGCCCGGCGCCGCTCCAAGAGGACCTTCCCATGAGCCTGCTCAACGCCTGGTTCAACGCCTTCCTGCGCAGCCGTCGCGCGGGCAACCTGTTCGGTCGTCGCGCGATGCCCGAAGCCGGGTACGGCCGTGGCAGCACGCAGGCCGCGCCCACCGCGCTCACTGCTGGACTGCTCGCGCTTGCACAGGGCAGCGAAGCCGATGCGCTGGCCACCCTGCAGTCACATGTCGATGGTCTCAGCCCGCACGAGGCCGAAGAGCGCCTGCTGCGCTTCGGCCCCAACGAGGTCGATCACGAGAAGCCACTGCCGTGGTGGCGCCATCTGTGGCAGTGCTATCGCAACCCGTTCAACCTGCTGCTGACGGTGCTGGCGGCCGTGTCCTGGCTGACCGAAGACGCCAAGGCGACGGTGGTGATCGGTGCGATGGTGGTGCTGTCCACCCTGATCCGCTTCGTGCAGGAGGGGCGTTCCAACCGCGCTGCCGAACGGCTGAAGGCGCTGGTAGGCAACACCGCCCGCGTGCTGCGCCGTGCTGCGGGCACCGAGGCGGCGGAGGTGGCCGACCAGTATTTCGGCGCGCAGCTGCACAGCCGTCGGCCGGCACGGCTGCTGGACCTGCCGATCCGCGCTCTGGTACCGGGTGACCATATCGTGCTGTCGGCAGGCGACATGATCCCGGCCGACTGCCGCGTGCTCGCCGCCAAGGATCTGTTTGTCGCACAGGCGGCGATGACCGGCGAATCGCTGCCGGTGGAGAAGTTCGTGCAGCCGGGCAACGCCGACGCCGGCCTGATGGAACAGGCCAACCTGTTGTTCATGGGTACCAATGTGGTGTCCGGCACGGCAACAGCACTGGTGCTGGCCACCGGCAACACCAGCTACTTCGGCACCCTCGCCCAGCGCAGCAGTGCCAGCGATCGCGCGCCGACAGCGTTCCAGGCCGGGGTCAACAGTGTCAGCTGGCTGCTGATCCGCTTTGCCCTGGTGATGGTGCCGTTCGTGCTGCTGGTCAATGGCTGGACCAAGGGCGACTGGACCGAAGCATTCCTGTTCGCGCTGTCGGTGGCGGTCGGCCTGACCCCGGAAATGCTGCCGATGATCGTCACCTCCACCCTGGCCAAGGGCGCGGTGCTGCTGTCGCGGCGCAAGGTGATCGTCAAGCGCCTGGACGCGATCCAGARCTTCGGTGCGATGGAAGTGCTGTGCACCGACAAGACCGGCACCCTCACCCAGGACAAGATCGCGCTGGAGCGGCACACCGATGTGTTCGGGCAGGATTCGGAGGAGGTGCTGACCTTCGCCTACCTCAACAGCCACTTCCAGACCGGCCTGATCAACCTGCTGGATCGTGCAGTGCTGGAGCATGTGGAGTTGCAGAGCTCGCTGCGCCTGTCGCAGGACTACCGCAAGGTCGATGAGATTCCGTTCGACTTCGAGCGCCGTCGCATGTCGGTGGTGGTCTCCGAGCGCGAGGACCATCACGAATTGATCTGCAAGGGTGCGGTGGAGGAGATGCTGGCGGTGTGCAGCACCGTGCGCGAGAACGGCCGGGACATGCCGCTGGACGCGCAGCGCCTGGCCCGGGTGCGGCAGACCACCGAGGAACTGAACGAACAGGGCCTGCGCGTGGTGGCGGTGGCGATGAAAGAAACCGCCGCCAGCCAGACGGTCTACTCGCAGGCCGACGAGCGGGATCTGACCCTGGTGGGTTATGTGGCCTTCCTCGATCCGCCGAAGGAATCCGCTGCTCACGCACTGCAGGCGCTGGCCGCGCATGGTGTGGAAGTGAAGGTGTTCACCGGCGACAACGAACTGGTCACCGCCCGGATCTGCGCCCAGGTCGGCCTGGACGTCGACACGATCGTGACCGGCCCGCAGATCGAGCGCATGGACGACGCTGCCGTGGCGCGTGCACTGCAGGAGCATCGCGTGTTCGCCCGCCTCACGCCCCTGCACAAGGAACGGCTGGTGCGCGAGCTGCGCGCGCAGGRCAAAGTGGTCGGCTTTCTCGGCGATGGCATCAACGATGCTCCCGCACTGCGCGCCGCCGATATTGGCATCAGCGTGGACAGTGCGGTCGACATCGCCAAGGAGGCCGCCGACATCATCCTGCTGGAAAAGAACCTGATGGTGCTGGAGGAAGGTGTCATCCAGGGGCGGCGCACCTTCAGCAACATGCTCAAGTACATCCGCATGACCGCCAGCTCSAAYTTCGGCAACGTGTTCTCGGTGCTGGTGGCCWSKGCGTTCMTSCCSTTCCTGCCGATGTTGCCGMTGCASCTGCTGGTGCAGAACCTGCTGTATGACATCT
>NZ_JBFTOJ010000009.1:0-42632 GCF_056397905.1 Stenotrophomonas sp. 05L414_2 | reverse complement strand
CGCGGAAAACTGTCGAAGGCGGGGTGGGTCCGGTTGCGGGGGTGTCCGCGGCATGGATGCCGCGGCCAAGCCTCCATGGATGGATTCACGGCGTCCCCCGTAACCGGGCCCACCCCGCCATCCCAGCAGGAAGCCAGCTGTTGCTGTTGCGGTTGCCGGCCAGCGGCCGGCACTACCGCGGGCGCCGGGCGCAGCCCGGCCGTATCATCCCCTCATGCCGCGTGAAAACCTCAACGACCTGCAAGCCTTCGTCCACGTTGCCCGCGAAGGCAGCTTCACCAAAGCCGCTGCCCAGCTGGGCGTCTCCCAGTCCGCCCTCAGCCACGCCATGCGCGGGCTGGAAGAGCGACTGGGCGTGCGCCTGTTGACCCGCACCACCCGCAGCGTCGCCACCACCGAGGCCGGTGCCCGCCTGCTGGAAACCCTGGCCCCGCGCCTGGCAGAGATCGAAGACGAACTGGCCGCGCTGGCCGAGTACCGCGAGCGCCCCGCAGGCACCATCCGCATCAACGCCACCGGCCACGCCGCCGAATACCTGGCCTGGCCCAGGCTGGCGCCGCTGCTGCAGCAGTACCCGGACCTGAAGGTCGAGCTGACCACCGATTACGGCCTGGCCGACATCGTCGCCGAGCGCTACGACATCGGCATCCGTCTCGGTGAGCGCCTGGCACGCGACATGGTGGCGCTGCCGATCAGTCCGCCGCTGCGCATGCGCGTGGTGGGGGCACCGTCGTACTTCCGCCAGCACGTGGCGCCGGTGCATCCGCACGATCTGGCCGCGCACAACTGCATCACCCTGCGCCTGCCCACCCATGGCGGCCTGATGCCGTGGGATTTCGGTCAGGATGGCCACGAACTGAGCATCCGCGTCTCCGGCCAATGGACCTTCAACACCATGGGCATGACGCGGGCTGCGGCGCTGGCCGGCAGCGGACTGGCCTGGCTGCCCGAAGACCAGGTGCAGGCGGCCCTGCTGGAAGGCCGCCTGCAATCAACACTGGATGACTGGTGCCCGCACTTCGATGGCTACTACGCGTATTACCCGTCACGCCGGCACGTCACCGTGGCGATGCGTACGGTGCTTGATGCGCTGCGCGGACCGATGGTGGGGTGAGGCGTGCGGACCAACGGTCCGCACCCACCACAGGACGAGAGTCCGCACCCACCACAGATCGAAAGTCCGCGCCCACCAAAGATCGAAAGACCACACCCAGCACAGGACGAAAGTCCGCACACACTGCGATCAGCCCTTGGCCTGCGCTGCGCGCTGCGCGTTGTAGCGCTCGCCGACGATGGCGATCTCCTGCAGCGTCTGCGCGATGCGCTCCAGCTCGGCGGGAGACAGCTGCAGGTCGGCGGCGGCAAGGTTCTCTTCCAGGCGATGGATCCTGGTCGTCCCCGGAATCGGCACGATCCACGGTGCCCGCGCCAGCAGCCAGGCCAGCGCGACCTGTGCCGGGGTGGCGCCCCGCGCCGCCGCGATCGTGGTGATGCGGTCAACCAGCGCTTGATTGGCGCGACGCGCTTCCACTTCGAAGCGTGGCACGGTGTTGCGGAAATCGTTGTCGGCGAAGGTGGTGTCGGCGTTGATCGCGCCAGTCAGGAAGCCGCGACCGAGCGGGCTGAACGGCACGAAGCCGATGCCGAGTTCCTGCAGCGCCGGCAGCAGTTCGCGTTCCGGTTCGCGCCACCACAGCGAGTACTCACTCTGCACTGCGGCCACCGGTTGCACGGCATGCGCGCGACGCACCGTGGCGGCGCTGGCTTCGGACAAGCCGAAGTGGCGCACCTTGCCCTCGGCGATCAGGTCACGCACGGTGCCGGCCACATCCTCGATCGGCACGTTCGGATCCACGCGGTGCTGGTAGAACAGGTCGATGTAGTCGGTGCGCAGGCGCTTGAGGCTGGCTTCGGCCACCGCACGGATGTTCTGCGGACGACTGTCCAGGCCGGTGTCGACCTGTGCGTCCTTGAAGCCGAACTTGGTAGCGATCACCAGCTTGTCGCGGTGCGGTGCCAGCGCCCTGCCGAGCAGGTCTTCGTTGGTATACGGTCCGTAGACTTCGGCGGTGTCGAAGAAGGTCACGCCGCGCTCGACCGCGGCGTGCAGCAGGGCGATGCCCTGGCTCTGCTCGACGGCGGGACCGTAGCCGTGGCTCAGGCCCATGCAGCCCAGGCCCAGGGCGGAGACTTTCAGGCCGCTGCGGCCGAGTTCACGTGTCTGCATCGTCGTGCTCCAGTAGGGGAGCGATGACGATACGCCTGCAGGGGCAGCGGATTGAACGACCTGGATGGCAGTCGGTCATGACTGGATTTCATGAATGCCGTCCTGCCGCCCGCACCAATTCTGCATCCGGTGGACGAGTTACCTACGCTACCTTGGACGGCAGCTGATAACGTACTTTGCTGCCCTCCAGTGTGATCCATTTCTTCTGCTGCAGTTGCTGGATGAGCGCAGTGACATCCTTTGCGGGAAGTGCCTTCTGAAACAGGCTGTTGATCGCGCAGGTGAGCGACTTCATTGAAGCCGGCCGCGCCTTGCCCTGCTTCACCAACACTGCATGTACGCGTTGCAGGCGCGCGTCGACACTCAACGCTGGCGGCTTGGCCTTCGATACGACCGGCGTCGGTGGCTTGGCCGGAGCCTGCTGCGTGCCACGGAGCATTGGCAGATCGGCAACGGATGCGCACCGCAGGACGTTGAGACGCCGCGATTGCAGGTGCGCCACCAGTGGATCGAAGCCGGTGTCCCTCGAAACGATCTGGAAGAATGCGCTGGGATCGACCGCAGCCATCTCGCCGATGTAAAAGGCGATATGGAAATCCAGCGCGTTCGACCCGCTACCATTGCAACGCACATAGCGTCCGTTGCCACCCAATGCCTGGACTGCCTCGGCAACATCCATGCTGATCCGCGATTGCGATGCGCCAACGAAGATCAGCACGGTGAAACCAGGGGCAACCAACTCCTTGAGAGACGGAGGCTGCACATTCTCGTAATCGATGAGCACGACGTTGCGAGCACGCGGCATATCCATATGCACCCCATTTACGATAGTCAGCCAGCGGCGGGCGGCGCCCTCACCGGACCTCTGAAATCTCCACGCCATCCAACCCCTGCGACAGGGTGCGGGCATCGCCGCCCTGGCTGAGCTTGATGCGCAGGCGCACTTCGTTCTGCGAATCGGCGTAGCGCAGTGCGTCCTCGTAGCTGATCTCACCGGCCTGGTACAGCTCGAACAGGCTCTGGTCGAAGGTCTTCATGCCCAGCTGGACCGATTCCTTCATCAGCTCCTTCAGCTTGTGGATCTCACCGTCGCGGATGTAGTCCTGCACCAGCGGCGTGCCCAGCAGGATCTCCATCGCCACCTTGCGCGAGCGGCCATCCGGCGAAGGAATCAACTGCTGCGCGACCACGCCCTTCAGGTTCAGTGACAGATCCATCAACAGCTGGTTGCGGCGATCTTCCGGGAAGAAGTTGACGATGCGGTCCATCGCCTGRTTGGCGTTGTTGGCGTGCAGCGTGCACAGCACCAGGTGACCGGTTTCAGCGAAGGCGATGGCGTGGTCCATGCCCTCGCGGGTACGCACCTCGCCGATCATGATCACRTCSGGCGCCTGGCGCAGSGTGTTCTTCAGCGCGKYKTCCCAGCTGTCGGTATCGATGCCGAGATCGCGCTGSGTGATGATGCAGCCCTCGTGCTTGTGCACGCATTCGATCGGATCTTCGATGGTGATGATGTGCCCGGTCGAATTCTGGTTGCGGTAACCGATCATCGCTGCCAGCGAGGTTGATTTACCGGTACCGGTAGCGCCGACGAACAGGATGATGCCGCGCTTGGTCATCGCCAGCGTCTTGATGATCGGCGGCAGGCTCAGCTCTTCCACGGTGGGAATGCGCGTCTCGATGCGACGCAGCACCATGCCGACCTGGTTGCGCTGGTAGAAGCAGCTCACGCGGAAGCGGCCGACGCCGGACAGGCCGATGGCGAAGTTGCATTCGTGGGTCTTTTCGAATTCCTCGCGCTGCGCCGGCGTCATCACGTTCAGCACCAGGTCGCGGCTCTGCTGCGGCGTCAGTGGCGTCTGGGTGATCGGCGAAATCTTGCCGTTGACCTTGATCGCCGGCGGCATGCCGGCAGTGATGAACAGGTCCGAGGCGCGCTGGTGCGCCATCAGCTTGAGGAACGAGGTGAAATCGATGGTGGTCGCGGTGGTGTTCACGGCGGGCTCCCAATGGGGCATGTACCAGGAATCGGTCGGTGGAGGAAACAGCGCGGGGCCGGCGACGTATTCGCGCGCCCTGCCCCGCCATTGCCTCGCCTTACTCGAACAGACGCTTGTCCTTGGCGTATTCGCGGGCCTGGTTGCGGGTGATCAGGCTGCGCTTGACCAGGTCCTGCAGGTGCTGGTCCAGGGTCATCATGCCGTACTGCTGGCCGGTCTGGATGGCCGAATACATCTGCGCCACCTTGTCCTCGCGGATCAGGTTGCGGATGGCCGGGGTACCCACCATGATTTCCCACGCAGCGGTACGACCGCCACCGACCTTCTTCAGCAGCGCCTGCGAAATGACCGCGCGCAGCGATTCGGACAGCATCGAGCGCACCATCGGCTTCTCGCCGGCCGGGAACACGTCGATGATGCGGTCGATGGTCTTGGCCGCCGAACTGGTGTGCAGGGTGCCGAACACCAGGTGGCCGGTTTCCGCGGCGGTCAGCGCCAGGCGGATGGTTTCCAGGTCACGCAGTTCGCCGACCAGGATGATGTCCGGGTCCTCACGCAGTGCCGAACGCAGCGCTTCGTTGAAGCCGTGCGTATCGCGGTGCACTTCGCGCTGGTTGATCAGGCACTTCTGCGAGGTGTGCACGAATTCGATCGGATCCTCGACGGTGAGGATATGGCCGTATTCGTTCTTGTTGATGTAGTCGATCATCGCCGCCAGCGTGGTGGACTTGCCCGAGCCGGTCGGGCCGGTCACCAGAATCAGGCCCTGCGGCTGCTGGATCACCTCGCGGAACAGCGGCGGGCAGGCCAGGTCTTCCAGGGTCAGCACTTCGGACGGAATGGTACGGAACACCGCACCGGCGCCACGGTTCTGGTTGAACGCATTGACACGGAAGCGCGCCAGCRACGGGATCTCGAAGGAGAAATCGACTTCGAGGAATTCCTCGTAATCGCGGCGCTGCTTGTCGGACATGATGTCGTACACCAGCGCGTGGACCTGCTTGTGGTCCAGGGCTGGAATGTTGATCCGGCGAACATCACCGTCCACGCGGATCATCGGCGGCAGACCTGCGGACAGATGCAGGTCGGACGCTTTGTTCTTTACGGAAAACGCCAACAGCTCGGCGATATCCATGAGCGGCTACTCCCCAATAACGGCTTCGACTGGAAGGATCTTTCCCCGGGCGGCAGTATAGCYTCCTGATTGAACGGAACGCGTTACGTGGCCACTCCCCTGCCCCAGATCCTGAGCAACCTGCACAACGCCGCCGCTGCCGCCGGGCGGCCACCGCCGCGCCTGCTGGCGGTGTCCAAGACCCAGCCGGCCGAGGCCGTGGCTGCGCTTGCCGCGCAGGGCCAGACCGCGTTCGGCGAAAACTACGTGCAGGAAGCGCTGGCCAAGATGCAGGAACTGCAGCCGCTGGGCCTGGAATGGCACCTGATCGGCCACCTGCAGTCGAACAAGGCCGAACCGGTGGCCACGCACTTCGACTGGGTGCAGAGCGTGGACCGGCCCAAGCTGGTCGCCGCGCTGGCCCGCTACCGCCCCGCTGAACGCGGCCCGCTGAACGTACTCATCCAGGTCAACATCGATGACGAGTCGAGCAAGCACGGCTGCGCGCCGGACGACGTGGACGCGCTGGCGGCAACCATCGCCGCCGAGCCGAACCTGCGCCTGCGCGGCCTGATGGCGATTCCTGCGCCGTGGCCCGACGCCGAGCGCCGGCGCGACGCGTTCGTGCGCATGCGCACACTTTTCGAGGCGCTGGCTGCCGCTCATGCCCAGGTGGACACCCTGTCGATGGGCATGAGCAGCGACTACGCTGAAGCGATCGCCGAAGGTGCCACCCTGGTGCGCATCGGTACCGCCCTGTTCGGCGCGCGTCCGCGCCCGGCCTGATTCCAAGGAGATTCCCATGGCAGCTGATTCCATCACCTTCATCGGCGGCGGCAACATGGCCCGCAGCCTGATTGCCGGCCTGATCCGGCAGGGCGTGCCGGCCGCGCACATCCACGTGGCCGAACCGGTGGCCGAACTGCGCGAAAAGCTGGCTGCCGATTTTGGCGTGCAGACCCACGACAACGCGGCCGCTGCGGCGGCGCAGGGCAACACGTGGCTGCTGGCGGTGAAACCGCAGGTGCTGCGCGAGGTCTGCCAGTCACTGCAGGTGTTGGCGCAGACACAGGAGCCGTTGGTGATCTCGATCGCCGCCGGCATCACCAGCCCGCAGCTGCAGCGCTGGTTGGGTGGCACGCTGCCGGTGGTGCGCGCGATGCCCAACACCCCGGCCCTGCTCGGCGCCGGGGTCACCGGCCTGTATGCCACGCCAGCGGTGGATGCGCAGCAGCATGCGCAGGCCGAACGCGTGCTGGCCAGCGCGGGACGCACGGTGTGGATCGACGACGAAGCGCAGATGGATTCGGTCACCCCCGTATCCGGCAGTGGCCCGGCCTATGTGTTCCTGCTGGCCGAAGCAATGGAAGCGGCCGGCATCGCACAAGGCCTGCCTGCAGAAGCGGCGCGCACGCTGGTGGTGCAGACACTGCTGGGCGCCTCGCGCATGCTGGACGAAGCCGGTGAAAGCCCAGCCGAACTGCGGCGCCGGGTGACCTCACCCAACGGCACAACCCAGGCGGCGATCGAAAGCTTCCAGGCAGGTGGGTTTGAAGCGTTGGTGGAAAAGGCACTGCGTGCCGCGCAGGTGCGTGGGCAGGAACTGTCTGCCGCCAATGATTGAAACAAGTGTGCCGACCAACGGTCGGCACCCACCGCCATCCACGCATGCGTGGATCTACGTGCCCAGCCTGGCCATGACGAAATCAACGAAACACTRCAGCCGCGGTCGGGGGCGACGGTCGGGCAGGTAGATCAGGTGCATCGGCCGTGGCTCGGGCAGATAGTCGCGCAGCAGTGGCTTCAATCGTCCCGCTGCGATTTCACCGGCAAGCAGCGCGGTCGGCTGCAGCACCAGGCCTGCGCCCGCCACGGCTGCTTCGCGGAGCGCGTAACCGTCATTGCTGGTCAACCGCGCTTCCCAATCGACCTGTTCGCCATTGGCCAGCTGCCAACCGTGACCGCCGCGCCAGGCCAGGTGGCTCAGGCAATCATGTCCTTCAAGATCGGCGGGCGTGCGCGGCGTACCACGGCGGCGCAGGTACGACGGTGATGCACACAGACTCATCGCATACGGCGGCAGCGGCCGCGCCACCAGTTCCTGCGACGGCAGCGGACCGACGCGGATGGCTGCATCGAAGCCATCCTCGATCAGGTCGATGCGGCGATTGCTCAGGTCCAGCTCGATGTTCAGCAGCGGCTGTGCCCGCAGCAGATCGCTCAACACGGGAGCCAGCACGCAGCTGCCCCAGGTGGTCGGCGCACTGACCCGCAACAGCCCGCGTGGCTGCACCTGCAGCCCGGCCACGTCCGCCTCGGCCTGCTGCACCTGTTCCAGCACCTGCCGGCAACCGGCCAGGTAGGCAGTGCCGGCTTCGGTCAGGCGTTGGCGACGGGTGTTCCGCTGCAGCAGCGCGGTGCCCAGGTGCGCTTCCAGCTGCTGGATGTACTTGCCGACCATCACCGCCGACACCTGCAGGTGGCTGGCGGCAGCGGAAAAACTACCGTGCTCGGCCACGGCGACGAAGGCCTGCATGCAGCGCAAGGTATCCATTGCAAATCCATGGTTAGGAATATGYGAATCATAAGCCACTTACCAAACCAACCGGTGACAGCGCAGACTGCATCCATCCCCTCTCGCAAGGAGCTGTCATGAAGATTCTTCTCGTCGGTGCCAGCGGCACCCTCGGCCAGGCGGTCGCCCGCCACCTGGGCCAGCAGCACGACATCCTCGCTGCCGGCCGCCACAGCGGTAGCCTGCGCGTGGACCTCACCGACGACGCCAGCGTGCGCGAACTGTTCGCGCAGACCGGCCCGGTCGATGCGGTGATATCCACCACCGGCAAGCTGCATTTCGGCCCGTTGCAGCAGATGACACCCGAACAGTTCAACGTCGGCCTGCAGGACAAGCTGCTCGGCCAGGTACGCCTTGCACTGGCCGCGCAGCACCATCTCAACGCTGGCGGCTCGATCACCCTGACCAGCGGCATCGTCAGCGCGCAGCCGATCCGCGATGGCGCCAACGCCACCGCCGTCAACCATGCGCTGGAAGGTTTCGTGCGGGCGGCGGCGCTGGAACTGCTGCCGCGCGGGCTGCGCATCAACGTGGTCAGCCCGAACGTGCTGGTGGAATCGATGGAAGCCTACGGCCCCTACTTCCCCGGCTTCGAAGCGGTGACCGCACAGCGCGCGGCGCTCGCCTTCCAGCGCGCGGTGGAAGGCATCCAGAGCGGCGAAACCATCACCGTCTGGTAACGAGCGTGCCGACCAGGGTCGGCACCCACCAGCACGGTCAGCCCCAGCGCATCGGGCCGTCGCCGCGCTCGCCGAGCACGTCATCCGGGTTGGCCAGGCGGCAACGCTTCAGTGACAGGCAACCGCAGCCGATGCAGCCGGTCAGCTCGTCGCGGAGCAGCTGCAGCATGTGGATGCGTTCCTCCAGTTCCACCTGCCAGCGTGCCGACAGCTTGGCCCAGTCGGCCTTGGTCGGCGCCCGCCCCTGCGGCAGGCTCTCGAACGCACGTGCCACCGCTTCCAGCGGCATGCCCACGCGTTGCGCCACGCGGATCACCGCCAGCCGGCGCAGCACGTCGCGGGCGTAGCGGCGCTGGTTACCCGACGTGCGCAGGCTGCTGATCAATCCCTTGCGCTCGTAAAAATGCAGCGCAGAGACGGCCACGCCGCTGCGACGGGCGACATCGCCGACGCTCATGTCCTGTGCCAGCATCGATTGACCTCAACTTTGGTTGAGGTGGCATGCTGCTACCATCGCCGCCAGATGACAAGCGCGGCCCGTCCGCCTCCGCAGGAACCCGATGCCCTCCCCCGCTGCCACGGCCGATCCGGTCGATTCCTCCATCCTGTCCGCGCGCTACCGCGCCACCACCCTGGGCATGGTCGCCCTGGTCTCCCTGCATGCCTTCGAGGCACTGGCGGTGGCCGCAGCAATGCCGACCGTGGCCGAGGCCCTGGACGGCCTGCGCCTGTATGCGTTGGCCTTCGGCGGCACCTTGGCCACCAGCGTGATCGGCATGACCCTGGCCGGCCGCTGGGCCGACCGCCACGGCCCCGCACGCCCGCTATGGTGGGGCCTGGCCTGCTTCGTGCTCGGCCTGCTGCTGGCGGGCTTCGCCCTGCGCATGGGCATGCTGGTGGCCGGACGCCTGCTGCAGGGCCTGGGCGCAGGCGCCATTTCGGTGTCGCTGTATGTGATGGTCGGCCGGACCTATCCCGAGCATCTGCGGCCGAAGGTCTTCGCCGCGTTCTCTGCCGGTTGGGTGGTTCCGTCGATGATCGGCCCGGCGCTGAGCGGTGTGATCGTGCAGCATCTTGGCTGGCGCTGGGTGTTCCTGGCGGTGCCGTTGCTGGCGATACCGGCCGGCCTGCTGCTGCGACCGGCGCTGGCGCGCATGCAGGCTGCAGCCACGGATGTTGCCGATGATGGCCGCGGCAACATCGTGCGCTGGGCCAGCGGCGCCTCCCTGGCTGCCCTGCTGCTGTATCTGGGCGGGCAACAACAGGGCGTACCGGCACTGCTGTGCATCGGCGTGGCGATGCTGGCGCTGCTGTTCTGCGTGCATCGCCTGTTGCCCGCCGGCACCCTGCGCCTGCGCCGTGGCCTGCCCAGTGTGATCGCATTGCGTGGTGTGGCCGCTGCCGCGTTCTTCGCCTGCGAGGCCTACCTGCCCCTGCTGCTGCAGCGCGAGCGTGGGCTGTCACCCAGCTGGGCCGGTGCCGTGCTGAGCCTGGGCGCGCTGGGCTGGTTCACCGGCTCGTGGCTGCAGGGTCACCAGCAGCGCGGCTGGTCGCGGCAGCAACTGCTGCGCGTGGGCACACCGCTGATGACCGTGGGCATCGCCGCGACGCTGGCGGTGCTGTTCACTGCGGTGCCACTGCCGGTCGCCCTGGTCGGCTGGACACTGACCGGCTTCGGCATGGGCATGATCTACGCCAGCCTTTCGGTGCTGACGCTGTCACTGTCACCACCACACGAACAGGGTGCGAACACCTCGGCCCTGCAGTTGAGCGAAGCACTGTCGGTGACCACCGCACTGGCGGTATCCGGCGCGCTGTTCGCACTGTTCGTGGAAAGCGCCCCGCATACCGGTTACATCCTGTGCCTGGCCATCACCCTGGGCCTGGCGGTGTTCGCCACGGTGATCGCACGTCGCGTGTAGACGCCCCGGAGAGCGTCCCGTTACGGCCTCGCCACCGTACCCACTTCATCGATGTCCTGGTGCAGGATGCGGCGCACTTCCAGCACTGCCTGCGGCGTCTCCTGCACGCTGTGGCCGGAGATGATCACCTTCTCCGACAACGCGCCCGGCAGGTGCGAGCTCCAGTAAGGCACCAGCCCATCGTCGGATTTCTCCACCGGCAGTTCCGGTTTGCGCTGGGCGATGATGGAGTGGTACTTCAGGCCCGGCGTGATCGGCAGCTGCGCAGCGGCTTTCACGAATGGGTCGCTGGCCTTGAGGTTGTCGATGCTGTTGGGAATCTTCGGCTTGGCCGTGCCATCCGCCTGCTGCTCGGCCTGTGCCAGTGCCAGGAACACATCCTCGAACTTGCCGAGGATGGTCAGCGGCAGGCGCACCAGGCGGCCGATCAGGCGGCCGACCTTGTTGCCGGCGATGTCCGTGCCCTGGTGCGGGGCGGCGATGAAGATCGCACGCTCCACGTTCGGTTCGGCCTTGAAGTGCAGCAACGGACCCAGCTTGGACTGCACCCGCTTCAGGCGTTCGCCCTTCAGGTTGTAGTTGGCCAGCAGATCATTCCACAGCACATCGCCGGAATCRCTGACCAGCAGGCGCGCCAGCACGCCACCCATGCTGTGGCCGATGTAGACCATGTCCTTCGAGGCGCGCGTGCTGCCGTTGGGGTCGAAGTGCTGCAACGTGTCGTTGAATGCGTTGGCGATCTCGTAGCGGTTCAGCGCGATCGGCGCATTGGTCGGGTAGTACACCTGCCACACCTGGAACTGCTGGCGCAGTTCGGGGTCACCCATGATCTCGTTGGCCAGGTTCACCCACGCTTCCGGGCTGCTGCCCAGGCCATGCAGCATGAAGATGATGCGGCGGTTCGGATCCCATGGCTGCATCAGGTAGATGTGCGGCTCGCCGATGCCCTCGCTCATGCCGAACAGGGTACGCAGCGACTGCGTGGCGAATCCGCTCTGCGCCAGCCACAGACCGTAGGCGGCGGTGAAGTTGCCCGCCAGCGGCACCTCTTCGCCATGCAGGGTGATGCGCTCGGTGGCCTCGGGCGAATAGCCATCCAGCAGCACCTGGCGGGTGCGCATCACGTCTTCCAGCGTGTTGCCTTCAAAACGCAGCAATGCCGTAACGTTGATCGAGGACATCTCGCTGTACTCGGGCACCGAATCATCGTGCTGGTGGCGGCGTCCGCGGCGGACGCCCTCCTCCTGCTCGTCCTTGGTGGCCTGCGCCTGTGCCGTTTCGGCCTTGGCCCCTTCCGCGGCGACGGCAGGCACCACCAGCTTCGGCGGGTCCATCACCATCACCAGCTCGGCGCCGAAACCATCGCGGCGATAGGTGCTGCGCATGCCGACGAAGCTGACGGTACCGGCCGGCACCAGCTGCTTGGGGATGCTCTTCAATGAAAGGCGCTGGAAATCGGAAGCCAGCGTCCAGCTGCCCGCCGACACCGGCTTGGTGTAGTCCTCGCCGGCCAATGCTGCGGCACGGGCACGCGCGAACAACACCACGGCGGCCTTCTCGGCAGCATAGTTGTAGTAATCGCGTACCTGCGTCTGCCGATCCTCGAACGCGCGATCGGAGGGCGAGCGCCCGCTGTAGAACAGATAGGCATAGCCATAGCGCGCCGCCTCCAGCCATGCATCCAGCGCTGCATCGCTCATCGGCGGTTCGTTGGCCGCCTGCTTCTTCGACGTCAATGCCAGAGCGGCCTTCACCCACAGCTCGGACAGCGTCGACAACCGCTGCTCGACGTTGAGGTCATCGGTCATCAACAGCGTGCTGCGGCAGACCAGGAAGTCCTTCTCGCACTGTGATTCGTCCAGCCCGGCCGCACTCAGTGTCTCGCGCGAGGCGGGGCTGAGCTTGCCGGTGTTGAGCACATCGGCGCGCTTGTTGACCAGGTAATCGCTGGACGCCACCTGCTTGACGGTGACCATCGCGCAGCCGCTGCCGCCCAGCAGCAGGAAAGCAGCCAACAACGCCGGCAGCGCGCGCTGCCAGCGGAACAGGATCATCGGGGTCATTGCTGCGGGTCCTGCTCGGTGCCAGGGATGCCCTGGCGGATCACGGTGGAGAAGTCATCGTCGGGTGCCATCTTCAGCGCGCGCTCGGTGATGCGGCCCTTGGCATGCAGTTCGGCGTACGGCACGCCAGGCGTGAGCGCGCCCACCTCCTGCGCGTACTCGGCCAGGTAGCCCGAGGCCAGCAACCGGTAGTCCAGCGGCAGGCGCGGGGCGATATGCCGCGCCAGGTCGAAGACAATCGTGGTGCAGTTGCTGGTCAGCGTGTTGTAGAAGCCGGGCGTGGCATCAAGCTGGCGTGCTTGGTCGATGTAGGCAGCAAACAGGGTCTTGAGCTGGTTGCGGTCCATGCCGTGCAGGCGGTACAGGTAGACATCCTCGCCGCGCGCGTTGGTGCGCGTGCGGATGATGTCGGTTTCTTCGGACGCGACCAGCGTCATCTCGAACTTGYGGAAGAAGCCGCCCAGTGCCGAGAACGATTCACCACGCTCCTTGCGGATTTCCAGCGAGAACACCAGGTGGCGCCCGTCCTCGAATCCGAACGAGACCAGGGTGTGGGCGATCGCCGGGCCCATCCAGTACGACAGCACCAGGTCGGCCGAACGCAGCTGGTCCAGGTCGTAGCTGCGGCGCACCCAGCGCGCGTCGTAGTCGGTCTCGGTGCGCCAGGTGAAATCGCGCACGTTATCCAGCACCACGTGGCGGCCATCGAAGGATTCCACGTGCAGGCGCTGCGCCACGTCATCGGCCCAGTCGCGGTCCTGGCGTGGGGTCAGCAGCAGCCACCACAGCCCCGCCAGCGCCAGAGCGCCGGCAAAGGCCGCCCACAACCGGCGCGTGCCACGGCCGCGCGCCACCTGCCAGGCCGCCCAGGCGGCGGCCAGCAGCCACAGCATCGCCGCGGTCACGCCCAGCCAGCCTGGCCCGGGCATCTGGTAGGTCAGCAGACCGGCCACCCACAGCGCCAGCAGCACCATCACACATCCTGTCATCCATCGTCCTGCGGCTTTCACTGGCATCCTGTCGGGGTCCCGGGGCGGCATAGTTAGCCACAAGCCGCCTCACGGCGACATCTACGACGGTTCAGGCTGGCGCCTGCGGGCGCATACTGGCGTCCACCAAGGTGTACAGGGAGCGAGGATGGGCATTACCACCGTGGCCGGCGTCGCCGTGCAGGCGCAGCACCGGGCCAGCTGTCATTGCGGCACCGTCGAGCTGCTGCTGGACCTGCCCGAGGGCATCGTCGACCCGCGCCGCTGCGACTGTTCGATGTGCCGGCGCCGCGGCGCCATCGCCGCCAGCGTGGCCGAAGACGGGCTGCATATCGTGCGTGGCCAGGCCCATCTGCGCCTGTACCAGTTCAATACGCACGTGGCCGAGCACTACTTCTGCGACGTCTGTGGCATCTACACGCACCACCGCCGCCGCTCCAACCCGGACCAGTACGGCTACAACGTGGCCTGCCTGGAAGGCATCGATCCGTTCGCGCTGGGAACGATTCCGGTCAATGACGGGGTGAACCACCCCGCCGACCGCACCGGTTAGTGGCGGCTGCGCCTGGGCGGCGGCGCGACCTTCTGCCACGGGGCCATGCTGGCCCGGCCGACGCGCAACGGACGCTTCAACGGCGTTCGACGCGTGGGCAGGTCCGCTGCAGGCGGCAGCGTCGCGGCGGGCAGCGCAGGGCGTGAGGGCCAGAGTCGGTCAAGCAACCACATGGCAGGTCTCCGTGGGGGACGGGGACGATCACCCTACCGATGCCCGGGCCAAGACCGGGTGATGGCGTTGCGGCAGGCCGATGACAACCGACGGCCCTGGCCTCCTCAGTGCACCGGCCGCGCCCTGCCCATCCGCCGTACCAGCACGAAGAACAGCGGCACCAGCACCACCGCCAGCACCGTTCCGGAGAGCATGCCGCCGATCACGCTCATGCCGATTTCACGCCGGCTGACCGCGCCGGCGCCGGTGGCCAACGCCAGCGGGATGACGCCTGCCACGAAGGCCAGCGAGGTCATCACGATCGGCCGCAGGCGCAGGCGCGCGCCCTGCAGTGCCGCTTCCACCGCTGAACTGCCGGCGCGGTAGCGTGCTTCGGCGAACTCCACGATCAGGATCGCGTTCTTTGCCGACAATCCAATCGTGGTCAGCAATCCCACCTGGAAGTAGATGTCATTGACGAAGCCCGCAGCCGTGGTCGCCAGCACCGTACCGATCACGCCCAGCGGAATCACCAGCACCACCGCTACCGGCACCGTCCAGCTCTCGTAGAGCGCGGCCAGGCACAGGAAGATGAAGGCAATCGAAGCGGCGTACAGGTACAGCGTCTGGTTGCTGGCCAGTTGCTCCTGATAGGACAGCCCGCTCCATTGCAGATCGAACCCGGGTTGATCGGCCACCAGTGCCTGCATGCGCTGCATCGCTTCACCCGAGCTGCGCCCCTCGGCCGCGCTGCCCTGGATCTGCATCGCCGGCAGGCCGTTGAAACGCTGCTGCAGCTGCGGCCCACGCGCCCAGTGGCTGCTGGCAAAGCTGGCGAACGAGGCCATCTGACCGTTGCCACCGCGCACGTACCACTGGCCGATGTCGTCGGGCACGCTGCGGTAAGGCTGGTCGCCCTGCATGTAGACACGCTTGACCCGGCCGCGATCCAGGAAATCATTGATGTAGCTGCCACCCCAGGCGGCAGACAGCGTGGAATTGATGTCGGCCTGTGCCAGGCCCAGCGCGCTGGCCTGGGCGTGGTCGATGTCCAGCCGCAGCTCGGCCTTGTCGCCCAGCCCGTTCAATCGCACCGAGGTCAGTCCGTCGTCTTCGCCGGCCGCGCGCACCACCTGCTCCTGCGCGGCCTGCAACGCCACGCGTCCGGCCGCGCTGGTGTCCTGCAGCCACAGCTCGAAACCGCTGGACTGCCCCAGGCCGCGCACTGCCGGCGGCGCCAGCACGTTGACCTTGGCATCGGGCAGCTTGCGGAAATAGGCATTGGCGCGCGCGATGATCGCCGCTGCGGTGTTGTCGCCCTTGCGCTCGTCCCAGGGCTTGAGTGCCAGGAAGCCCTGCCCCGCATTCTGGCCGGTACCGGCGTTGTTGCGACCGACCACCACGAACACCACGTCCAGGTTCTGCTTCTCGTGCTCCATGAAGTAACGGCTGATCTGCTCGCCCAGCGCCTCGGTGCGCGCCATCGGCGTGCCTTCAGGCGTGGAGAACTGGAAGGTCACCTGGCCCTGGTCCTCCACCGGCAGGAAGCCGGTGGGCATGCGCGCGTACAAGGCGATCATGGCGATCACCAGCAACAGGTAGAACGCCATCCAGCGCCGCGGACGTGACACCACGCCACCGAGCTTGCCCTGGTAGGCCGACTGGMTGCGTTCGACGCCACGGTTGAACGCGGCGAAGAAACGCCCCGGGGGGTTCTGCGCCGASGASGGCTTGAGCAGAGTGGCGCACAGCGCCGGKGTCAGGGTCAGCGCGACCAGCGCCGACAACGCCATGGCCGATGCAATCGTGATCGAGAACTGCCGGTAGATGATGCCCGTGGAACCGCCGAACAGCGCCATCGGCAGGAACACCGCACCGAGCACCACGGTGATGCCGATCAGCGCACCGGTGATCTCGCCCATCGACTTCTCGGTTGCCTCGCGTGGCGGCAGATGCTCTTCGTGGATGATGCGTTCCACGTTCTCCACCACCACGATCGCATCATCGACCAGCAGGCCGATGGCCAGCACCATCGCAAACAGCGTCAGGGTGTTGATGGTGAAACCGGCCAACGCGAGGACGCCGAAGGTACCCAGCAGCACCACCGGCACCGTGATCGCAGGAATCAGGGTGGCGCGCAGGTTCTGCAGGAACAGGAACATCACCACCACGACCAGTACGATCGCCTCGATCAGGGTGTGGATGACCCCTTCGATGGAGACCCGTACGAACGGCGTGCTGTCGCGTGGATAGGCCACCTGCAGCCCGGGCGGGAACGTAGGCCGCAGCCGTTCAAGCTCGGCGCGTACTGCATCGGCAGTGGCCAGCGCGTTGGCGCCGGAGGCCAGGGTCACCGAGAAACCCGCAGCCGGATAGCCGTTGAGGAAGCTGCTGGTCTGGTAATTCTCCGCGCCGATCTCGACCCGCGCCACGTCGCCCAGGTGCACCGCCGCGCCGCTGGGCAGCGTGCGCAGGATGATCGCGCGGAACTGTTCCGGAGTCTGCAGGCGCGACTGCGCGGTGACGGTGGCATTGAGGCTCTGCGTCGCACTGGACGGCAACGCCCCCAGCTCGCCGGCAGTGACCTGGGTGTTCTGTGCCTGGATCGCGCTGCGCACATCCGACGGCATCAGGTCGTAGGCACGCAGCTTGTGCGGATCCAGCCACACCCGCATCGCATAGGCCGAACCGAACACATTGATCTCGCCGACGCCAGCAATGCGGCTGATCGGATCCTGCACGTTGCTGACCAGGAAATCGGAAACGTCCACTCGCTCCATGCGCCGGCTGGTGTCGTACAGCGAAACCACCATCAGCGAGTCGCCCTGCGACTTGGCCACGGTCACGCCCTGCTGCTGCACTTCCTGCGGCAGGCGGTTGATGGCCTGGTTGACGCTGTTCTGCACCTGTACCTGGGCGATATCGGGGTTGGCGCTCTGGTCGAAGGTGACCGTGATCCGCGCCTGTCCCGAAGACGAACTGGTGGAGGAAAAATACAGCAGGTGGTCGATGCCCTTGATCTGCTGCTCGATCACCTGGGTGACGCTGTCTTCCACCGTCTGTGCAGACGCGCCGGTGTAGTTGGCGGTGATGTTGACCTGCGGCGGTGCGATGTCCGGGTACTGCTCGACCGGCAGCTGGGTCACCGCAATCGTGCCGAACGCCATGATGCAGATCGCCAGTACCCAGGCGAATACGGGGCGGTGGATGAAGAAGCGCGGCAGCATGCGCTCAGTCCTTTCCGGCCGGCGCAGCCACGGGCGCCGTCTTCATCCGCACCAGCATGCCGTCGGCAAGGCCCTGCGCCCCCGCCACCACCACCTGCTCGCCAGCACTGATGCCATCAAGCACCAGCCACTGGTTGCCGACCGCGCGGGCGGTGCGGAAGGTGCGCAGCCGCGCCTTGCCCTCCTTGTCGACCAGCCACGCCTGCGCCTCGCCCTTGGCACTGCGGTCCACCGCCGACTGCGGTACCAGCAACGCCTGCTGCTGCGTGCCCTGGCCTACCTGCGCGCGCACGTACATGCCCGGCAACAGCTGTCCCTCGGGGTTGGGGAACTGCGCGCGCAGGGTGATGCTGCCGGTCTCCTGCTGCACATCGATGTCGGCAAATTCCAGCGTGCCCGGCAGCGGGTAGTCGGTGCCATCTGACAGGCGCAGCCGCACCGGCGCGCTGTTGGCCTGCACGCCCCCCTCGGCAATGGCGCGACGCAGCGCCAGGTACTCGTTGCTGGACTGGGTGATGTCCACGTTCATCGGGTCGACCTGCTGGATCCGCGCCAGCGGATCGGCCTGGGCGGATGTCACCAGCGCCCCCGGGGTGAACAGCGCGCGCCCGATGCGACCGGCAATCGGTGCGGTGACCGTGGCAAAACCGAGCCGCGTACTGGCGGTATCGCGCGCTGCCTGCGCAGCCTGCACGGCCGCAGCCGCCTGCTGGCCACTGGCGATGGCATCGTCCACGTCCTGGCGCGCGGCCAGCTGGTCCTTGCCCAGCGCCTGCATCCGCTGCGCCCGCAGGCGAGCGGTCACGGCGGCCGCTTCGGCGGTCTTCAGATTGGCCTGCGCCTCGTTCAGGGCGGCCTGGTACAGCGCCGGCTCGATCTGGAACAGGGGCTGCCCGGCCTTCACCAGCTGCCCCTGCTCGAACAGGCGCTTCACCAGCACCCCGTCCACCTGCGGGCGTACATCCGATTCCTGCGAGGCAATGGTGCGTCCCGGCAGTTCCTGCTGCAGCGCCAGCGTCTGGTTCTGCAGCGTCAGCACGGTCACTTCCGGCGTCGCCTTGCCTGGTTTGGGTGCGTCCTTGCCGCAGCCGGCCAGCAGGGTAGCCAAGGCAAGCACCAGCAGCGGCCGGCGCCAGCCCGCGGCAGGCAGGGAGAAGTACGGAAGGGTCATCGGCAGCAGGTTCCACGCGCGGGGGGAGCGTTCGGCGCCGAATATAGAAGACAGCGCGCTGCRATCCAGCGAAAAACGCATGAAACATTTTTCATTTGCAGTGCACACCCGTGGTTGCGAGGATGCGCAGGTCCCAATCTGCAAAGTGGCCCATGCCGCGCGTACTCACCATCGAGGACGACCTTGTCACCGCGGAGGAAATCGCCACCGAGCTGCGCAGCCACGGCTTCGAGGTGGATCTGGCCAGCGACGGCAGCAGTGGCCTGGCGCTGGCACGTTCAGGCGACTACGCGGTGATCACCCTGGACCGCATGCTGCCCTGCATCGACGGGCTGGCCCTGGTCACCACGCTGCGCCATGAAGGCATCGCCACGCCGGTGTTGATGATCAGTGCGCTGTCGGACGTGGATGAACGCGTGCGTGGCCTGCGTGCAGGTGGCGACGACTACCTGACCAAGCCGTTCGCCTCCGATGAAATGGCCGCCCGCGTGGAAGTGCTGATCCGGCGCCAGGGCCAGGCCGCTGCCAGCGACAAGGTGCTGCGCGCCGGCGACCTGGAACTGGACCTGATGAGCCGCTCGGTACGCCGTGGCGGCCAGGAGATCAACCTGCTGCCGACCGAGTTCAAGCTGCTGGAATTCCTGGTCCGCAATGCCGGCCAGGTGGTCACCCGCACCATGTTGTTCCAGGAAGTCTGGGGCTACCACTTCGATCCGGGCACCAACCTGATCGACGTGCATATCGGCCGGGTGCGCAAACGCATCGAACAACCCGGCCGGCCGCAGCCGATCTTGACCGTACGTGGAACCGGTTATGTCTTCGACGCGCAGTCCTGACCATTGGCGCTCATCCAGCAGCCGCCTGCTGGGCCTGTACTGCATCCTGTTCGTGGCCTGGTCCAGCCTGCTGCTGGGCGTGATGTACTGGCGCATCTCGGACTACCTGAACGACCTGACCGAATCGGGCCTGCAGCAGCGCGCCCATCTGTTCATGAGTTTCGACGGCCCGGCGCTGGATGACGCGCTGCGCGACAGCCAGCGCTTCGACCTGCACCAGGTGTATACGTACGGGCTGTTCGACAAGGCCGGCGTGGCGATGGCGGGCCCGCTGACGGCCATCCCCGAAGGACTGCCGCTGGATGGCAACTCGCATCAGGTAGCGGGTTGGACGCTGGTCGATGGCCGCCACGAGAGCGGTGGCAGCGCGCTCGGCGTGGTGACCCGGGATGGCCGGACACTGGTGTTCGTGCGCCAGAACGGCAAGCTGATGGCGGTCAACAGCATCATCCTCGATGCACTGCTGTGGGGTGTGTCACTGACCGTCATCCCCGGGCTGGTGGGCTGGCATCTGCTGCGCCGGCGCCCATTGAAGCGGATCCAGCAGATCGAAGCGGCCACCAACCGCATCATTGCCGGCGACCTCGGGCAACGCCTGCCGGTATCCAACCGACGCGATGAGATCGATCGGCTGTCGAGCATCGTCAATGCCATGCTGGAACGCATCGAACAGCTGATGACCGAGGTCAAAGGCGTGTGCGACAGCATCGCGCATGACCTGCGCACACCGCTCACGCGCCTGCGTGCACACCTCTACCGCATGCGGGTTGGCCTGGGCGAGCACGACCCGCATGCGGACCCGCTGGACAAGGCGCTGGCGGAGACCGACATGCTGATGGCGCGCTTCRCCGCCCTGCTGCGCGTGTCCGAGCTGGAAAGCCACCAGCGCCGTTCGGCCTTCGACGAGGTCGACATCGCCGACCTGCTGCAGGAACTGCACCAGTTCTACCTGCCGTTGGCCGAAGAGAAGCAACAGGATCTGCAGCTGCAGGTGGCGCCGCAGATCGGCATGCTGCGCGGCGACCGCGAACTGCTGTTCGAAGCGGTGGCCAACCTGCTGTCCAACGCGCTGCAGTTCACGCCTGCGCACGGACGCATCCTGCTGCGCGCGATGGACGACCACGGCGCGCCCCGGATCGATGTGATCGACAACGGGCCGGGCATCCCGCCGCAGGACCGCACCTTGATCTACCAGCGCTTCTTCCGCGGCAGCAGCAGTGCCGGGCAAGGGCCCGGCTTTGGCTTGGGGCTGTCGATCGTGGCCGCCATTGCCGGGCTGCACGGCTTCCGTGTCCGCGCCGGCAGCGCGCCCGGCGGCGGCGCCTGGATGAGCATCCGCGGCGCCGCAGACGGCCTGCCCTGAAGCCGGGCTCATCACCGGCAAGTGCATTTGGGAATCATTTGTATTTGGAAGCGGGCATCCGGATAATCCGCCGTCACCGCCCTTCCCGGATTCCCCACGATGCCTGCCCTGCCGTCGCGCCGCCCGCTGCTGTACACGCTGTTCCTGCCCACCCTGCTGGCGTCGGCCATCGCCCAAGCCCAGGACGGCACTGCGGCCCGGACCCTGGACAAGGTGACCGTGGTGGCCGAGCGCGCCAGCACCGCGACCAAGACCGACACCGCCCTGACCGAGACGCCGCAGGCGATCAGCGTGGTCACCCAGCAGCTGTTCACCGATCGCGGCGCACACAACCTGCAGGAAGTGCTGCGCTACAGCGCCGGTGTCACCGCCGACGCCTGGGGCCTGGACACCCGCAATGACGCCAGTTCGGTACGTGGCCTGGACCCGGTGCAGTACCAGGATGGCCTGCGCCGCAGCTACGGCTTCAGCCCGCTGGCACGCCCGGAGGTATACGGCCTGGAACGGGTGGAAGTGCTGCGCGGCCCGTCATCGGTGCTGTACGGAGCGGGCGCCACCGGCGGCATCATCAACGCCATGAGCAAGCGCCCGAGCTTCGGCGCCGCCAGCGGTGAGGTCGGCCTGCAGCTGGGCAGCTTCGATCGTCGGCAGCTGCAGGGCGACATCGGTGGTGCGCTGAATGACGACGGCACGGTTGCCGGGCGTTTGGTCGGTCTGGTCCGCGAATCGAACATGCAGACCGATGTCCTCAAGGACGACCGCGTGTATCTGGCACCCTCGATCAGCTGGCGCGGTGAACGCAGTACGCTGACCCTGCTGGCCAGCTACCAGCACGACAAGACCGGCTCCAGCCAGCAGTTCCTGCCGCTGGCCGCCACCCTGCACGCAGCGCCCGGTCGCCGTCTGGATCCGACCACCTTCATCGGCGATGCCGGTTTCGACCGCATCGATTCGCGCGTATACAGCCTGACCGCCCTGTTCGATCATCGCTTCAACGATGCGGTCAGCCTGCGCTCGGCGGTGCGCTACATCGACGGCAAGACCACCCTGCAGCAGTTGTATGTGGACAGCTACAGCAACCCGGAAAACCCCTTCATCGATGCCGACCGGCGCGTGGTCAACCGCACCGCCTACGGCACGCAGCCGGACATCCAGGTGATCAGCGCCGACAACGCGGTGCAGTTCGACTTCGCCACGGGCGCCTTCCAGCACCTGCTGCTGGCCGGCGTGGACTACAGCCAGTACAAGGAGCAGCTGCAGCGGCTGGATGCCACCGGCACGCCCATCGACGTCTACGCACCGGTATCGACCGCCCCGACGGTACGTGGCTGGGAGCGCCAGCCGGACCAGGAGTCTTCCCAGCTGGGCGTATATGTGCAGGACCAGATCCGCTGGGCTGATCGCGTGTCGCTGGTGCTGGGTGCGCGTCGCGACCATGCTCGTTCGAAGACCGAAGGCCAGCCCAGCCAGACCGACGATGCCACTACCTACCGTGCCGGACTGATCGGCGACGTCGGCGGCGGCGTATCGCCTTACCTGAGCTACAGCGAATCGTTCCTGCCGGTGTCCGGCCAGGATCTGTTCGGCAATGCTTTCAAGCCGATGCGCGGACGCCAGGCCGAAGGTGGCATCAAGTGGCAACCGGCCCGCAACATGCTGTTGACCCTGGCCGCCTACCGCATCACCGAGACCAACCGCCAGACCAACGATCCGAACAACGTTCTGAACGTCGTCCAGACCGGCCAGATCCGTTCCAAGGGCGTGGAGCTGGAGGGCCAGTTCCAGTTCGCCAACGACCTTACGGTCACTGCGGCTTACGCGCGCAACGAAGCCGAAGTCAGCCGCAGCAACTTCGCACTGGAAGTGGGCGAACGCCTGAACGACACCCCGCAGGACCTGGCCTCGGCCTGGGTGTCCAAGGGCTTCCAGCTGGATGACGCCGCACGGATGAAACTCGGCCTGGGTGTCCGCCATGTCGGCAACACGGTGTCGCTGGGCAACGGCGGCCGCGTCATCACCCCCAGCTACACCCTGGCCGATGCGCTGGTGGAAGTGCAGGTGACCAACTGGACCTGGGCCTTGAACATCACCAACCTCACCGACAAGCGTTACTACGCGCCGTGCCGCACCTTCGGCGATTGTTTCGCCGGCTACCCGCGTGTGGTCACCGGCACCATCAGCTATCGGTTCTGAGCACGGCAACGGACGGCGACCGCCGCAGCAGCACATGCAGCAGCAGGGAGCTGCCGGCGGTCAGCGCCGACAACACGTGCAGCAGCTGCGCCAGCGCTTCGCCGCTGGCGCGCTGCAACTGCAGCGACGTTGACCCAGGCAGCAGCGGCTGGGCCGAATGCAGCGCACCGGTAGCCAGATAAACCGCGGCCTTGCCCACTGCCGGAGCGGATGCGCCCGGCAGGCGTTGACCGATGAGCGTCGCCAGCAATGCAGTCACCGCAGCAAGTGCGATGCCCTCGCCCGCTACCCGCACCGTGCCGAAGATTCCCGCCGCCATGCCCGCGCGTTGCACCGGCACTACGCTGACCGACAACCCGTCCATCAAGCCCCATGGCAATGCGGTGCCTGTACCGATCAGCACCAGCAGCGGGATCCATTGCGCCGGCAATGGATGTGCCGCCTGCCGCGACAGCAGATACAGCCCCAGCGCGCAGAGCAGCAACCCAGCCACACACAGGCGCGTGCTTCCCAGCCGGACGGCCCAGCGCGCAGCCAGCAGTGGCAGCACCAGCATCGGCGCGGACAGCGCCAGCATCTGCACGCCAACGGTGGCGACGCTCTGGCCATGCACGCCCAGCAACTGCAACGGCAGGACCACCAGCAGCACCACGTAGCCGAAGCAGGTTGCCACCGGCAGCAGCTGCACACCGACGAATGCCCGCTGTGCGAACAGCGAAAGATCGAGCAACGGCGCCGGATGCCTGCGCTCGATCAGCACGAACGATGCCGCCAGCAACACGGTCGCCAGCAATGCCCATCGCACCCGCGCTGCGTACAGGCCGAATTCGCCCAGCCACAACAGCGCCAATGTCAGCATGCTCAGTGTCAGGCTGAAAGCCAGCATGCCCGATACGTCCAGCTGCGCAGCCTGCCCGCGGCTCTCCGGCAGCACGCGGGCTGCCAGCGTGCACGCCAGCAGAGCCAGTACACCTCCGGCGGCAAACACGCTTCGCCAGCCCAGCGCCTCAAGCAGTACGCCTGCAAGTAGTGGCCCCAGCGCCAGGCCGGCACCGAAGGTCGTGCCCAGCAGGGCAAACACGCGCGTGCGGGCCTGGCCGTGCCACGCCTGCGCCAACGCGGCGCTGCCCGACGCCAATGCCGCCGCAGCGCCCACTCCTTGCAACCCGCGCGCCAGGTCCAGCCAGAACAGATCCGGCGCAAGGCAGACGAACATCGTCGCCAATGCGAAGCCGCCGCTGCCCAGCAGGAACAGGCGGCGCCGCCCATAGCGGTCCGCCAGCCCACCTGCCGCCAACAGCAGGCTGCCGAATCCGAGCATGAAGGCGTTGGTCACCCAAGCCAGCGAAGCGGGCGAACTGGCCAACTGGATGGCCAACACCGGCACCGCGACAGCGCCGGCCGAGAACGACAATGGCAACGCGAGTGCGGCCAGACACACCGACAACAGGGCCCAGCGCCGTTGCGCGGAGTGGGAATCGGTCAGAAAACGGGCCATCGCGGCCTCCTGCAAACGGGGCCATTGATGATGAACACGCCGCGATCCGGGAAAAACAGGCCCGCAGGCGTTTGATTACAGCCAGATGTTCCGCAATCATTCCGCCATGGACTCCATTTCCGCACTGCTGGCCTTCGTCCGCACCGCCGAGGCCGGCAGCATTGTCGGTGCCGCCCGGGTGCTGGGCCTGTCCGCTTCCGCAGTGGGCAAGCGGATCGCCCGCCTGGAGCAGGACCTGGGTACGCGACTGTTCCACCGCACCACGCGCCGCATGCACCTCACCGACGAAGGCGACCTGCTGCTGCAGCGCTGCCGCCGGGCATTGGATGAACTATCCGAGGCCCAGGCTGATCTTGCGCAACGCCAATTCGCTCCGCGCGGCCTGCTGCGGATTGGCCTGCCCACCATCGGCTACCGTTTTCTGCTGCCGGTGCTACCCGGCTTCCAGCAGCGCTACCCGCAGGTGCAGTTGGAACTTGATTTCAATGACCGCCTCGTGGATGTAGTCAGCGAAGGGCTGGATGCGGTGATACGCAGCGGTGAACTGGCCGATTCCAGCCTGATGTCGCGTCGCCTCGGCAGCTTCCACTTCGTGCTGTGCGCAGCGCCGGTGTACCTGCGAACACAYGGCTGGCCACAGTCGCTGCCGGAACTGCGTTCACTGCAGGCGGTGCGTTTCCGCTTCCCGACCACCGGCACGCTGCAGCCCTGGAGCCTGCCCGGCGTGAATGGCGATGCCGGCGCTGCTCTGGCTACGGCAATGACCTGCAACAACATGGAAGCGCTGCTGGCCGCGGCGATCGGTGCCATGGGCGTGGCCTGGATGCCTGATTTCCTGGCGGCCGAAGCACTGGCCGATGGCCGGCTGCAGCAGGTGCTGCCGATGCTGGAACGGCAGCACGGACAATTCTCACTGCTGTGGCCGGGCAATCGCCACCCCAGCGCGCGCTTGCGGGTGTTCATCGATTACACGGCCGAACATCTGTTCGCCCGTCCCCGCTGAGCAGACAGATGCACCGCCCGCCGCCGCTCCCGCGCACGACGCGCATTGCCACCCCCGAGGCAAGCGCCATCAGCGCACTCGTGGCTGACCACGAACAGGCGGCGGGCGATGCGGGTTGGCGTACCGGACAACTCTGGGACTGACCGGCGGATCATTGTGATCCCCACACATCGCCCACCACGGACAGCGGGTCACGAGATCCGCAGGCGCCATCCGTGCGCCTGCCGATCACGTGCCAGAGTTGATTGTGGGACGCCAATCCCAGCCGGCCGATGATGGCCGACGGGGGCATGCTGATTGCTGTCGCCGAGGCGGTATGTAGGGGTTGTCCGCGCCCGCGCCTCAGGCTTGCCGCAGGTGCGATTTCCAAGGGCAGAACTGCAGGCAAAGTCACACTCCGCAGGCATACTCACTGCGGATCAGCGTGCCGCCACTGCACGCAGCACAGATGCTCAGCTGGCAATCACGACACTACGGGTTGCGCTGCCATCGCCAGGAAATTCTGCAGCACCGGCGCAGGCGATTCCGGGCGCATGCAGAACTGCAACTCGAACGCAGCGTTGCCGCCATCCAGTGGTCGATAGACGATTTCTTCGGGACGGAACCCGGCCATGCTGGCCGGCACGATCGCCACGCCCGCTTCCACGGCCACCAGCGACAGCACTGCGTGCATACCCTGCGCTTCCTGCACGACCCGCGGCGTGAAGCCGGCAGCGGTACACAGGCCCAGCACCTGCGCGTGGAAGCCGATGCCTTCGGCCGACGGCCATGAAACGAACGGCTCGTCCACCAGCGCGGCGACATCCAGCCGTGGCCGTGCGGCCAGCCGATGCGCGCGCGGCAGGGCAATGGCCAGTCGATCATGGTCGAACGCCTGCAGATGCAGTTCTGCGGAAATGATCGGCGGAATCAGGATGCCCAGGTCGATGCGTCCCTCGCGCAGCCACTGTTGCTGCTGCCGCGAGGTGGCTTCGTGCAGATGCAGCTGCACCTGCGCAAACGCATGGCGGAACTGGCGGATCAGTGCCGGCAGGCGCCCATAGAGTGCGCTGCCGACGTAGCCGACACGCAGGCTGCCGGTCTGCCCTGCCGCCGCTTCCCGCGTGCGCTGCAGCGCCTGTTCGGCGTGCTGCAGGGTTGCACGCGCCTCCACCAGCAGCGTCTGCCCCGCTGCGGTCAGGCCCAGCGTGCGGTTGCCGCGTACGATCAGCCCGGTACCCACCTCGTCTTCCAGGCGCCGCATCGCCGCCGTCAATGGCGGCTGCGACATGTGCAGGCGTGCAGCAGCGCGATGGAAGTGCAGTTCTTCGGCCACCGCCACGAACTGGCGGAGCAGGCGCAGATCGATCATTTCATCGCAGGCAGGTGGAGACCTGCCTAGGGTACGCGTTCAACCGCGCGCGTCGACACTCGGCCGTGCAATGACCGGCCACTGCAGGGCCACCGATTCGATGCTGTCCGCTGCCACCGCACGCAGGTCGCGCGGATAGGCCACATGTTCGGCTTCCTGCAATCGCAATGCATGGAACTGGCCGTTGCTGGCCCGCAGGGTCCAGCCACCCTGCCGGCACCGCGTAGAGGCAAGGAAGGCAACCCCGGGCGCCACCGCCTCTGGATGCAGTTCATCCGGTTCCCCGTCGATGCCCCACATGCGGGTCTTGGCCACCGGCGACACCGCGTTGACGACGATGCCGTGCTCGGCGCCTTCCAGGGCCAGCACATTGACCAGCCCCTGCGCAGCCAGCTTGGCCATCGCGTAGCCGCACAGGCCGCGCTGCGCATACTGCGGGTACAGCGCGCGATCGGAGGTGGTCAGCACGATGCGGCCGCCGCCGGCAGCACGCATCGCAGGCCATGCCGCCTGTGCCAGCCACAGCGGTGTCTTCGCCGCCAGGCACAGCATCTGCTCCAGCGCATCGTCTTCCACCACTTCAATACCGGCGTAGGCCACCCAGCCGGCGTTGTGGATGATGAAGTCCAGGCGACCATGCCGCTGCAGGATGTCCTGCACGAGCGCGTGGCAGCCACTGCGCTGGTTGATGGGGCCGCTGGCGGCTTCGACCGGCAGGCCCTGGGCATGCAGTGCTGCCACCGCGTGGGCGATGCGCTGCGGATCGGTACCCGTGCCGTCCGTCGCGGCGCCCACGTCATGCATCACCACGTGCGCGCCACGCTGGGCCAGCAGGCGGCTGTAGGCCAGGCCGAGACCACCGGCGGCACCGGTCACCAGGCCCACTTGGCCTTCGAACGAGATACTGGAATTGGGTTTCATCGGCACAGCTTCAACCAGGCGCGCCGGCCCCGGCCAATACTGTTGGCGGCACGCCACGATACGCCGACGCTATCGCGCGTCATCGGCTGAAGCGGCGGGCGCCGGCCACGCAGATCACCGCTGCCACGGTCACCAGCAACATGCCGGCGCTGACGGTCTCGTGCAGCAGCAGCGCCGCCAGCGCCAGGCCGAAGAACGGCTGCAGCAGCTGCAGCTGGCCGACCGCAGCGATACCGCCCTGGGCCAGGCCGCGATACCAGAACAGGAAACCGACCAGCATGCTGAACACCGCCACGTACCCCAGCGCCCACCAGGCCGACGCGGCCACCGCCGTGAACGAGGCCGGGCGCATCGCCACCATCAGCGGCAGCATCACCGGCAATGCCAGCAGCAATGCCCAGCTGATTACCTGCCAGCCACCCAGATGCCGGGCCAGGCGGCCGCCCTCGGCATAGCCAAGTCCGCACACCACGATCGCTGCCAGCATCAACAGGTCGGCCTGCAGTGAGGCTTCGATGCCGTTGCGCGCGGCGTAGCCGACCACACAGGCGCTGCCCAGCAGCGAGAACACCCAGAATGCCGGGCGTGGCCGGTCACCGCCGCGCAGGACGCCGAATACCGCCGTGCTCAGCGGCAACAGGCCCAGGAACACGATGGTATGTGCCGAGGAGGCGTGACGCAGGGCAAGCGCGGTCAGCAACGGGAAGCCCACCACCACGCCCAGGCTGACCAGCACCAGACCGGGCAGATCGCTTCTGACCGGGCGCGGCTGGCGCAATGCCAGCAGCAGCACCAGCCCCAGCAACGCGGCGATGCTGGCGCGTGCGGCGGTGACGAAGCTGGCGTCCAGCTCCATCACTGCCAGACGGGTGGCCGGCAAAGAGCCGGCGAAGATCACCACACCGATGARGCCATTGATCCACCCGCTTGCCGACCGTTCCACACCCTGCTCCAGAAATGCCGGGCAATGGCCGGCCGTGCCCTTCATTGGGCCACCGGGCACGGGCGATACACAGCTACAATCCAGTACAGTCACAAGTAACTGTACTGACCACAATCCCCTTACAGTCACGCGCATGTCCCGACCGCCCAGCCGCATCGACAGCGTCATCCACGCCGTCCGCTCCCGCATCAGTTCGCGTCTGGATGGCCCGGGCAGCCGCCTGCCCTCGGTGCGCGCGCAGGCCACGGCGATGGGCGTTTCCGTGTCCACCGTGGTCGAGGCCTACGAACGCTTGGCCGCCGAAGGCGTGATCGCCGCGCGCGCCGGCTCCGGCTTCTACGTGGCTGGCCCGGCGGCACCACTGGCGCTGGCGGAAATGGAACCGCGGCTGGATCGCGCGGTGGACCCGCTGTGGGTATCACGGCAATCGCTGGAAACCCCGCCGGGACACCTCAAGCCTGGCTGCGGCTGGATGCCCAGCGACTGGCTGTACCACGATGGCCTGCGCCGCGGCCTGCGCCGCATGGCCCGCGCCGACTCCGCGCAGCTGGTGGACTATGCAGGACCGCTGGGCCTGCCGGCATTGCGGCAGACACTGCAGCGACGCGCGGCCACGCTGGGCATCGACGCGTCGATGGAGCAGTTGCTGCTGGCCGAATCGGGGACGCACGCGGTCGACCTGATCTGCCGCTTCCTGCTGAAGCCCGGTGACTGCGTGCTGGTCGACGACCCGAGCTATTTCAATTACCACGCGATGTTGAAGGCCCATCAGGTGCAGGCCATCGGCATACCGTACACGCACACTGGGCCGGACCTGCAGGTGTTTGCCAGCGCGCTGCAGGAACACGCACCACGCCTGTACATCACCAACGCCGGGCTGCACAACCCGACCGGCGCGGTGCTGTCGGCGACCACGGCACACCGCCTGCTGGGCCTGGCCGAACACAGCGAACTGATCATCATCGAAGATGACATCTTCGCCGACTTCGAGCTGCGCCCGGCGCCGCGGCTGGCGGCGCTGGATGGATTGTCGCGGGTGATCCATGTCGGCAGTTTCTCAAAGACCATTTCCGCGGCATCGCGCTGCGGCTACATCGCCGCGCGCCCGGACTGGATCGAGGCACTGACCGATCTGAAGCTGGCCACCAGCTTCGGCGGTGGGCACCTGGCTGCGCACCTGATGCAGATCGCACTGACCGACAGTGGCTACCGCCGCCACATGCAGGCGGTGCGCACGCGCCTGGCCGATGCGCGCAAGCACACGCTGCGGCAGGTGCAGAAGCTGGGCATCACGCCATGGCTGCAACCCGATGCAGGGCTGTTCCTGTGGTGCCAGCTGCCCGATGGCCGCGATGCATCGGCGGTGGCCAGGCAGTGCCTGCGCGAAGGCGTGGTGGTGGCGCCGGGCAATGCCTTCAGCCAGTCGCAGCGGGCTGCCGACTACGTGCGCTTCAATGTGTCGCAGTGCCAGGACCCGAAGATCTGGCAGGTGCTTGGGAAGGCGTTGCAGCAGCACAGCTGAAGCATCCGAGTGCGTTATCCTGCCAGCCATCCAGGCAAGGAGCGCCCGCATGCGTCGATGGATCGGCATCACCTTGGTCTGCGGGCTGGCCAGTGGTTGCGTCACCTTCGGGCCACCCGACGGCTCGCTGCAGATCGCTGGCTATGCGCCCACGGATGGCAACTGCCAACTGCAGATCACCGCGCCGGGGGCGTCCAACACGGATGCCGAGCCGGTACAGGGCTATTTTCAACGGCACTTGATGGTTCATTCCAGCAAGCCCGGTCGCGTCGCACTGCTTTGCAATGGCAGGCCGCAGGCCGAACGCAGCTTCCGCTATGGCCGCGACGTGGGGTTCGGCGAGGTTCTGCCGCTTCTTGTTTTCGAACGCAGCGCGCTGGATCTGGGCGGCAGCACGCCGGTCGTACGCATGCGCGCCTTCCAGTCCGACTTCCTGGAATGGAACAAGGCCTCGCTTGCACGGCTGGCAGAGCATGGCCCATCGCGCGGCCAGGCATTGGCCGATGCGTCGTACGCGAAGCTGGTGGAGCACTATGCCCTGCCGGGCACCTCTCGCACTGTCATGCGCCGGCCCAGCGTCGAGTCAGCGCATGATCCGGAAATGGAACAGGTCCTGGCCGTGCAGATCCTCGGCGACGCAGCGTCCATACGTACCGCGCAACAGCGCCGCTCAAGCGTCCGCATCCATGAGTACCGGCTGCAGCGTGTACACGATGACTGGCGATTGACCGGCCTGTATCGCCTGGAAGCAGACGGGATGAAGCCCGCGCTCTGAAAACCCCGGGCTCAATGGGCGAGGTAGGTCTCTGCCGGGATGTCCAGAAGCTCCGGACCCGAAAGCGCGGCGCCCCGCAGATCGGCGCCGGTATTCAAGGCGTTGTCGATCGCATTGAGCGACGAACTGCGCTGGCAGATCGCCCGGAACGCGGCGCGTGGACCTTCGTGGTACATGGCCAGGGCGCGCTGGAGACCGGCAGCGAATACAGGCTCACGGTCGAGCGGCAGTTCATGCAGCTCGCCCTGTGCGTCGGAGGCGGTGAAGGTACCGGGCAGCTGCACGCCCAGCTCCATATGACCGATCAGGGCCATGGCGAAGGCTTCAGGCAACCACACCAGCAGGCGGCGCATCTGCCAGTGTTCGCTGCCGAGCGCGAGCAGCGCCCGCTCGGCCTGCTCCTCATCCACGCCCTCCCGTCCCAGCATTGTCAGCGCCAGTTCGAAGGCTTCCGCCGATGGCATCGCGGGGCTGCGAGGGTCCATTCCCGATCTCTTCAATGCATGCAGGCGCAGACCTTAAGCAAAGGCGGGCCACTGTGCAATCGACACTTGCCGAGCACGGTAAAGTGGATGTTCGCCATTGCCGCAGGAATCCTTCCGATGTCCTTCTCCGATCCCCACGCCGTGGCCCGCTACGCGGAGGGCCCGCTGCGGCAGGTACCAGGTTTCCTCGGACTGCAGCAGATGAGCCACCTGCTGCTGGCCGAACACGTACCCGATGATGGCCAGGTGCTGGTGCTCGGCGCAGGCGGCGGCCTGGAACTCAAGGCCTTCGCAGAAGCGCACCCGCAATGGCGGATGCTCGGCGTCGATCCTGCCGCGCCAATGCTCGCGCTGGCCGAACAGACCCTGGGGCCGTTGATGGCCCAGGTGACGCTGCTGGAAGGCTACATCGACGATGCCCCGCGCACCGTCTTCGACGGCGCCACCTGCCTGCTGACCCTGCACTTCCTCACCGTTGAACAGCGCCTGCACACCCTGCGCGAACTGCGGCAACGGCTGCGCGCAGGTGCGCCGTTGGTGGTGGCGCACCACAGCGTGCCGCAGGACGCGGCCGGCAAGCATCGCTGGCTGCAGCGCTACGCCGCGTTCGCCGAGGCTTCCGGCATTCCACGTGCCGATACACAGCGCGCGGCCGAGGCGATCGCCGAACGCCTGCCGCTGCTCTCACCCGAACAGGAAGTGGCGCTGCTGCAGGAGGCCGGCTTCGAGAACGTGGAACTGTTCTACGCCGGCTTCAGCTTCAAGGGCTGGGTGGCACATGCGCCGGCCACACCGGTATAGCGCCGCGACGCACGCTCATGGCACCACGGTGATGCCGATCCGCTGCATCAGCAGCGCGACCTGCTGCACATCGAGCGTGGCGCCACGCAGGTTGGTGCTGCGCAGGTCCAGTTCGCCCAGTTCGGAGTTGGTCAGGTCGCAATCGGTGAAGTTGGCGGAATTCCAGTCGACGCCATCGAACTGGCCGCCGGACAGGTCCGACCCTGCAAAACTGGCGCCGCTCACGTTGGCACCGTCCCAGCGGTTCTCCCACAGCTCGCACTTCTCCAGCGTCACCCGCGAGAAGTTGGCATAGCGCAGGTTGCTCTTCTTGATGAAGGCACTGCAGAACCAGCTGCGCGTGGTGATCTGGTTCATGAAACTGGCGTTGCTGAAATCGGCACCCTGTGCGCGGCATTCGCTGATTTCCAGCCCCAGCGCCTTGATGAAGTTGAAGTTGCACATGCTGATGTCGCACTGGCGGAAGCTGGCTTCCTTCAACGTGGCACCACTGAAACGGCACCCGGTGCGCGTGTCGGCATCGTAGAAAACGCAGTTCACGAACTCGGTGGCGGTGAGGTCAGCGCCGGAGAAATCGCATTCCAGGAACTGCTGGTCGACCACCTTCTGGCCGGTGAACTGATCGGCGCCGATGCGCAGCTTGTGGTGAACAGTGGAGGACATGCAGGGTTCCGTGCCGGGTGCCTTGCCATGATGCCGCGCTGGAAAGGCGATGGGCAGGACGCGCTCGGGTGGGATTCACCAGCGCTGCAGCCGAAGTGTGTACATCCCACCCTTACGCGCCACCGCCAATACCCGATCTTGCACGTTGATGCATGATTGTGCACACTTCAGGCATGACCTCCGACCCGACACTACCCGCCGAACGTACCCAGTTGATCCTGCAGGAGTTGCGCCAGCAGGGACGCGTGGTCGCCGCCGAACTGGCCCGCCGTTACGCGGTTTCCGAAGATTCGATCCGCCGGGATCTGCGTGAACTGGCTGCCCAGGGCCTGTGCCAGCGCGTCTATGGGGGTGCGGTGCTGCCAGCCCCGAAAGCCGTGCCACTGCGCGAACGGATGACCCAGGACCGCACCGGCAAGGACGAGCTGGCCGCCCGTGTCTGTACGCTGCTGCAGCCCGGCCAGGTCCTGCTGATCGATGCCGGCTCGACCAACCTGGCCATTGCCCAGCAATTGCCGGGCGCGCTGGGGCTGACGGTGATCACCAACGCGCCGCAGATCGCCACCGCCGCAGCGTGGCGGGAGGGCACCACCGTACAGCTGATCGGTGGGCGACTGGCGGCCGGCGGCGGCGCGGTTGGCGCCGAGGCGCTGGCCCAGGTGCAGCGCGTGCGCGCGGATGTCTATCTGCCCGGCCCCTGCGCCGTGGACGTGGACACCGGCGTGTGGGCGATGGATGCCGAGGAGGCCACGCTCAAGCGCGCGATGGTCGCCTGCAGCAGCCGCATCATCGTCGCTGCCACCAGCGAAAAACTGGGCGCGCGGGGCAACTGGCAGATCGCCAGCCTGGATGACATCGACGACCTGGTACTGACCACGTCTGCACCGCCTGCCCTGGCCGCCCGCTTCCGCGCCGCCGGCATCACCGTGCATCCAACACCTCCCTGACCGGATCGCCCATGTCCCTCGTCAACCGACCGCGTGCCCAACAGCACGCGACCCGCGCTGCATTCTTCATTCCCGGCTTCGCTACCGCGCTGTGGGCCACGCTGGTGCCCTTCGCCAAGACGCGTACCGACATCAACGATGCAACACTCGGGCTGGTGCTGCTGTGCCTGGGCGCGGGCTCGCTGCTGGCCATGCCGCTGTCGGGCGTGCTGGCCGCACGGCTGGGCTGCCGCCGGGTAATGCTGGCTACCACGCTGATCATCTGCGCGACGGTGCCCGGCCTGGCACTGGCCGACTCGGCGTGGTTGCTGGGCCTGGTGCTGTTCGTCTTCGGTGCCGGCGTAGGCGCGATGGATTGCACGATGAACGTACAGGCCGTGGTGGTGGAACGCGAAGCGCAGCGGGTGATGATGTCCGGCTTCCACGCGTTCTTCAGCATCGGGGGATTCCTCGGCGCGGCGACCATGACCCTGTTGCTGAGCGCACGCATGGCGCCGGTTGCCGCGGTGCTGCCGGGCGTGTTGATGATGGCGGTGGTCGCGCTGCTGTCGGTACGCCACTGGCGCAGCGAGCGCATCGCGCACGACACGCCGTTGCTGGCCTGGCCACGTGGCATCGTCATGTTCATCGGCGTGCTGGCCTTCATCGCGTTCCTGGCCGAGGGCGCGATGCTGGACTGGAGCGCGGTGTTCCTCACCGACATCCGCCAGGTCGATGCCAGCCATGCCGGCATCGGCTACGTGACCTTCACCCTGACCATGACCGTGGCGCGCCTGTTCGGTGACAGCCTGGTAGAGCGCATCGGCCGGCAGAAGGCGATCGTGGCCGGTGCGCTGCTGGCCTGCGCCGGCGTGCTGGTGCTCACCTTGGTCACGCCATGGCAGGTGTCGTTGGTCGGCTATGTGCTGGTCGGCCTGGGCTGCGCCAACATCGCACCGGCGCTGTTCTCGCTGGCTGGCAGCCAGAACCGGATGCCGCAGGCGATCGCCATCACCGCCGTGTCCACCCTCGGCTTTGCCGGCATTCTTGCCGGCCCGGCGCTGATCGGTTTCGCCGCCAATCACTTCGGCCTCATCGCCGCCTTTGTCGGTGTGGCGATGGCACTGTTGCTGGTGGCAGTGTCGACACGCTGGCTGCGGATGTAGATCTGCATGGCAGGCCGTTGACCTGTCCCTGCAAAGAACCGTGCGCCCGAAGGCGCACGGTTCCACAACACTGCATCGGGCCGAAAACTCAGTAGGAGGAGAATTCCCAGCGCTGGTTCTCTGTGCCCTGGCACATCCACATGTGCACCTTCGAGCCATTGGCATTACCCATGCCAGGGTCATCCAGGCACATGTTGGTCTGCGGGTTGCGGATCTCGCCTACCAGCCGCCAGGACTGGTGCGCGCCACCATTGCAGGACCACATGCGGATCGGATTCCCATCGTGGCTCGCACCGTCAGCCGCTTCCAGGCATTTGCCGCCCAGCCCACGGATGGACCCGTCCGCGCCCAGTTCGAAGCGCTGCTGCGGCACGCCCGTGCAGTCCCACAACTGGACGCGGGTGCCATCCGCAGAATTGGCCCCTTCAACATCCAGGCACTTGCCACCGACACCGACAATCGAGCCGTTGGCGGGATTGAACTCCCACTTCTGGTTGCTGGTCTGCGCATTGCTGTACAGCTGGATCTTGGTGCCGTTGGCGCTGGACGCACCAATGGCATCCAGCACCTTGTTGGCCACGCCGACGATGGATGTGTTGGTGAACTTCCACGACTGATTCCAGTCACCATGGGCGTCGTAGAGCTGGATCCGGCTTCCGTTGCTTGTGCCATAGCCCACGATGTCAAGCACGCGATTGCTGGGCACGCCCGTGATGGTCGACGTATTGGGCTTCACGGTCCAAAGCTGCTGCGCGGTGCCCGGTGTGCAATCCCACACCTGGATGGCCGTGCCTGGCGCGGTGTTGGCGCCCTCGGCATCCAGGCACTTGTTGCCCATGCCGCGGATCTCACCAAAGGTCGGAATGTTGCGCAGGTTGACGGGCGCCGACACCGACCCTTGCGTGAACTGACCATCGCCACTGAACGTCGCCGTGATCGACGCGGTAGTGAAGCCTGCCGGAACGGTGTAGTTGATCGCAACCCTGGCCGGACGGCCGTAGGCGTACTTGTGCGTACAGGCCTGGACGTCACGGATGGCAGCCCAGCACCCCTTGTCCAGGTCGGAAACCGTACCGAGGAACGGCGTGTTGACGGTACTGACCTGCACCTTGCCCACCGCTTGGCCATTGACCTTGAATTCGACGAAGCCACCGATCTGCTCATTGCCTGGAATGTGATACAGCCCGAGTGCTTGGCCATCGACCTGCGCAGACAACTGGATCACCTGCCCCGGTGCCGGCAGCGCATTGGAAACAGACGCTGTCGTTGTGGTTGGAAAGCTGTACAGGCGCGGCAACGATTTGGYCTGAACGCTTGAAGACGCCGCTGCAATTCCAATTGCGAGAACACCCATCGAAACGTAATTCATCCTTGCTCCATTTACGTTGTGTGGAAATCCTATCCAGGGACTACCGTTGCACCCTTGCAAGCATTGAGCCCCTGCACTTCCCTGGCCATCGACATCGGGCCGCAGCCTTCATGGCCAGGAACTCCCGATAGTCTCATACGCGCCAGGCCAACGTCAGGGTGCTACGGCCGCCGACGCCGCACCTTCATCCGCAGACGCCGGTAACCGATCACCGCAGCGGTGGTACACAGTGCCGTGCCAGCCACGCTCAGCAACAGCAGCACGCCCAGCCGCGTGTTCTGCTGACGCAGCGCGGCAGGCAGGTCCCAGCTGTGCAGGAAAGAGAACAGCCAGCGCCCGGCCCGCTCGCGATGCCCCATCGTCAACAGCGGATCGCCGGTCGCCAGATCGATGTAAACGCGCGTGGCCTCGGCATCGCCGAACCACGCCACCGCCACCGGGAAGCGCCGCACCGCCGCACCGTTCATGGCCTCCGGCGCGCGCGCATAGAAGTACGCATCCGGCGCCTGCCGGATCGTGAAACCCTGAATCGGCGCAGCGGACATCGCCTGCACCTTCTGCTTCAGCCATGCCTCCGGCAGCAGCCGTGCGACACGCAGGCGCCCTTCGACGGCCGACACGATGCGGGTATCGCCCTGCCCGTCCAGCAGCACGGCGAACAGTTCGCCACCGATACGTCGCCACTGGATCTCCACCGGCACGAAGCCAACGTCCGTCGATGCAGCCAGCAGCCGGCCGGGCTCGGCCAGTGCGCCCTCCACCGTCACCACGCCACCTCGATAGTGCGCGGTGTCGATCACCACGCCCGTGCTGCTGAACACCCCAAGCGGGTTCATCGACATCAATCCACTGAAGATCCAAGTGAACACGAATGCACTCGCCATCAAGCCGATCAGGTGATGCCAGTGCATCCACGGCTCCTGGTACGGCGTCTTCGACCCTGACCGGTACTGTCCGCGAAACCGCCAGCGCCAGATGCCGACCACGACCCCGCTGATCGCGGCCACGGTGCACAGCGCCGACAGCACGATCACCGTCCAGGTCCATACCGGGTCCACCGACTGCATGCGCAGGAAGTACAGCCAGTGCAACCACGCACCCACATAGTTCCAGCGCTGCTGCAGGCGCGGCGCATCCAGCACGACTTCGCCGGTACGCGAGGACACGTAGACATCTCCGGGCTGTGCACCACCGACGCCGACGCGGTACAACGGTCGATGCGGATCCAGCGCGCGCGAATGCGTCCAGCGATCTTCGTCCAGCGGCATGGCGCCAACGAAGGCAGGGCCGCCGGCGAACTGCGCGGCGGAAACCTCGGCCAACTGCGTCGATACCGGCGGCAATGCCTGTCCGGTATGCGCCGACCACGCGCCCACGTTCGCGCCGGAGCGCACCACGTAGGCGGGCTCGCCACGCAGCGTCGTCAACACGACCCGCTCAGGCGCCTGTCGAACGGCTTCCGGCAACACGGAAAGTGCCTGCCAGCCGCGCGCGTCGACCAATGCGGGCAGCGGGGCCAACCGCTCCGCTGGCGTCAGCTTCGGGTAGCCGACGAACAGCATCACCATGCCGCTGACGAACCACAGCAACATCAGCAGGCACCCGCCGATGCCCAGCCAGCGATGCGTCAGGTAGGTCCAGCGTTTGGCGGTGGATCGCAACGACATGACGTGCGTCCTCAGAAGCGATGGTCGAGGCTGAACTCGACGCGCCGGTCTGCGCCCAGCAGCCACTGCGTGCTGGTGTAGTACGCCGTGGCGTAGTACGCCTTGTCGAACACGTTGAACACGCGTGCGGTCAGCCGTGTGCGCGGCGCGGCCTGCCAGGTCAGGGCCAGGTCGGTGGTGGCGTAACCCGGAAGCTGCAGCGTGTTGGCGTTGTCGGCATAGCGCTTGCCCACGTAACGCACGCCACTGGCCACGCTCCAGTCGGGCTGGAACTGCCAGCTCAACCAGACGTTGGCCAGGCGCTCGGCCACGTTCGGCGGCACGTTGCCATCACGCGAGACGATCACCGCCGGCGTGCCGGTGGCTTCCAGGAAATCCTCGAACCCAGCCCTGAGCACGGTCGCGTTGGCATCCAGCGACCACTGTGGAGCGAAGTTCCAGTTCAACGAAGCTTCGATTCCCTTTGAGGTCTGTGCCCCCACCTGCACCCGCCGGTCGGGCTGCAACGGGTCACGGCTGAGCAGGCCGGTCTTGCGGATGCGATAGGCCGCCAGCGTCCACTCGCCTCCGTCAAAGGCCTGCTTCATGCCAACCTCGACCTGCTTGCCCTTGGCCAGATCAAACACGCCATTGGCCGGGCTGATCATCAACAGGCCACTGACCGGGTCGGCCGCCTGCGAGTACTGCGCATAGAAGGTCAACGAGGGCTGCACCGCGAAGACCGTGCCCGCGCGCCAGCCGGTGCTGTTGTAGGTCCTGGAGAACGCACGCTGGCCGCTGACCAGGTCATTGCGGTCGATCGTGGCGCGATCGTGGCGCAAGCCCGCGAGCACCGACCAGCGCTCGCTCAGTTCCAGCCGGTCTTCCACGAACAACGCGACCTGTTCGGCGCTGTTGCGGTAGCGCGGCAGGTTGGGAGCATCGCTGCTGAACCCACCGGGTACTGGGTTGAAAGGATCCACCGGCCCCGAGCTGCCCGCATAAGTGTTGTTGGTGTGCTTGAAATGCGCACGATTGGCATCGAAGCCGACAGCGAAGCTGTTCGGCAGCCCACCTGCATTGCCCAGCAGGCGCAGCGTGGAGGTCAGTCCGGTCTGGTCCTGGTTGTGGGTGATCTGGGTGTTGCCGGAGCGGTCGATCAGGCCCGTGCGCCCGTTGTAGACATAGGCCTCGGCATTGCGCCAGTCGCGCTGGCTGTCGATCTGGTAGACGCGCGTGCGCCATTCCACGTTGTCGTTCGGCGTCCAGGCCGCATCGAGCTGGGTCCAGCGGTCGCGGAAACGGATCACGCTGTCGGCCACGTTGTAGTTCTCGTGGCGCAGCGCGTCCAGCTGCCGCCCGTCGATCAATGGCGTACCGAAGTAGCGCATCGGCTTCTGGTAGCCCTGCGCATGGGTCAGCGTGAACTGCATGTCCGTCCGTGGCTGCCATAGCAGCGCAGCAGAGAACGTAGCGTCGCCGTTCTGGCCGCGATCGACCCACTCGCTGCTGTAGTTGCCGCTGACATCCACGCGGTAGGCCAACACGGGCGTAAGTGCGCCACCGCTGCCGAAGCCCAGGCGCGCAGTATCTTCGCTGCCCACGGTCACGCTGACCTCATTCTCGATGGCGCCGCGCGAAGGCTTCTTCGGCACGATGTTGACCACGCCGCCGATGGCGCCATCGCCGTGGATGACCGAGGCCGGCCCGCGCAGCACCTCGATGCGCTCGATCGACCAGGTATCGAACGGAAAGGTGATGCCCACACCACCGTACTGGCGCAGGCCGTCGTACAGGCGCATCACCGAGGCGCCATCGGTGAAGCCACGGCTGGACAGCGCACTCAGGCCGTTGCCCGGATGGGGCATGGCACTGATCGCGCCAGCGCGGGTGATCGCGTCGTTGAGATTGGAATCGCCGCGCTGTTCCAGCTGCTCGCGCGAGATCACGGTCAGGCTGGCCGGGGTCTGCAGCACACTCAGGCCCAATGCCGAACCGGCGCTGGCAGAGGTGGACAATTCACCACGGCGGGTGTCGACCACGCGCACGGTATCCAGCGTGGTGGGATCCGGCACGTCGGCGCGGGCGGGCGCGGCATGCAGAGCGAAGGCGCACAGCGTCGGCAGCGCCGCCCAGCGCAGGGCGGCGACATTCGGGTTGGTTTTCATTTTTTCACGGCATGCAAGGCCGCCCGGTCAGCCGGGCAGCAAAAAGAAAAGCGCACGCGGTAGCGCCGGGCCATGCCCGGCGACGTCAATCAGCTCGATAACGCCGGGCCATGCCCGGCGGCTTTCGCGTGCGCGGCTCAGACAGCCGCAGCCACCGGTGGCCCACGCGCGCCCAACGTGCCGCATATCCGCTGCGGCAACGCCTGTACCGCACCACGCAATGCGCGGCACACCGGCGCCCTCGGTGCCAACAACAGCAGCACTGCCAACAGCAGCGTGATCAAGCGCGCCGCGATCAGGCAGTAATCGCAGTCCACGCCCATCTCATGATCGGCGTGGGGATCGGCAGCCGGCTTTGGTGCCACTTCGCCGTCCTGCATCGCCATCGCGTGGTGGTCGTGGTGCCCTTCCATCGCGTGCTGTGCATGCATGCTGTGGTCCATGGCCACCACCGGTGTGGCGGCGGCCAGGTGCCCATGCGCCAGCCAGCGGCTCACCAGCGGGGCAAGCAGCACCAGCAGCATGGCAAGCCATGCCAGAGCCTGGAACCGGCGGTGGAGAGCAGAACGGCGCACGCCACCATTCTACGGGGCCACGGCCAACCTTGGGCCCTAGTCGCGGTCTCAACGCAAGCTCTGCGACATCATGACGCAGAGCCAGCTCTCAAAATGTGTACCGAGGAAGAATGCAGGTAAGTTCCCAAGGCAGCGATATCTATATCTCGTCATCACCGACCGGCTGCTTAGCACGGTAGAACATTCTAATCGAACGCTGACGGACTTTTTCTGCCTCGCACTTGGACTGTGCAGTAGCGGGCGCCGCGTATGACTGGGGTCGCGATCCTAGAAAAATCATCATGGAACTTTTCCGGCTATCCATGTTGCTAGCCTCTTCGCGTCTTCCATGACAAGGGGGTCGTCCAACCAATGCGAAACCATGCAATGGCGCATATCCGCCACCCGAACATTAACCAAGCCAAGCGATGAAATGAATGAGCTAATGAAATCATGATGATCACAATGCACGGTGTTCATCAACGCAGCTTCCACTCTTTCCGAATCGTACCCCAACCGCGCAGAGAACCGTTGAACATCTGCACCTATTGAAATTCGAATGGAGTGAACGGGATCAAAATTTGTCGGAAGGTACGCCTCCCCCACCAAATAATCAGAATCATTGGCATTCACTGCCTTGACAACCCTTTTATCGCCATCCAAAACAGAAACCACCTTGCAAATCCTATTATCCGGAAAGGAAGAGCAAAAAGCCCTAACAGCGCCCTCCCCTCCCTTGACAACTGCAACATCAACAAAACCAGAAACGCCAGCCGCCCATTTGTTAATTATCCCCGACACCACTGCCAGCGCGTCAACGTCCTCTACTACTATAAGCAACGTTCTCTCAGTTCTGAGATTTAGTCGAAGCCGCGCCTCCCTCATATTACTTATCAGATCCAAGGTTGGCATACCAGGGACACGACTCTCCGACACCAAGAAGCTATCTTCGCGCCGCAACTGCTCCAACATCTCAACAGAGTGAGTCGTCAATAAAACAACTAAACTTCGCTCATTGGCGATAAATCCTATCGCATCAATAAGTGCAGCCCTGCTTCTCGGAGATAAATGTGAGTCAGGCTCATCCAACAGAACAACACTATTCTTTTGGGCGCGCATAAGCCGCCAAATTACATAGAACGCACAAAGCTCCCCCAAGCCCATTTCGCGAGAGTCATAGGCGACCCCCCTCGCCTTCACTTTGAAATAGGGAATTACGTCGTCTTCCTCGTGACCATCCGCAAGTGCACTTCTTTCCAGCTCAGTCACACCGACAGATTCATAACCAACGCCAGCTACATTCCTAAATAGCCCCAAAGGATCATTCGGCATCAAACGCTCCTCATACTGAGCTACAACATCTTCCAGATCATTAGTCCTTCTAAAAACCCTCAATATATCGGCAACGTCTGACGATGACTGAAGGAGCTCAACAGGTATATTAGCCGGCGCCTCATTCGAAGCAAAGAATTCCTTACCTCTATAAACCCCTCTAATTTCTTTAACAGAAGCTCGAGAAATTACATCTTCTCCTGCGAGACAGGAAAAAATCTTCCGCATCAAACCCGTTTTACCTGCCCCATTTACGCCAACGAAGGCAGCAACTCGGGAAACCAGCCTCACCGAGGTCACCCCTCCTGCATCGACGATCAACTCATCTAGGAAAAGAGAGGTGCTTCGCTTTCTGCAGCCATCCCAAGCGACGTCAAAGTCAGCGCGACGCATACAAATCATCCCCCCACTCATTATGATCACAAAAATCCATAACAAATGTG
>NZ_JBFTOJ010000008.1:0-57458 GCF_056397905.1 Stenotrophomonas sp. 05L414_2 | reverse complement strand
GTGTTGTAGTTGGGCACCACGCGCTCGGCGCCCAGATACGACAGCGTCAGCAGCGATGCCTTGTCCGACAGCAGCGGCAGGGCTGCCTTGGCGAGCGCCGGGAAGCTGTAGTACAGGTAGGCGGTGATGTAACGGGTGAGCGTCATGTGCCAGCGCGCCCAGAAGTCGATGATGCTGGTGGCCTTGTACGGCGAATTGAAGTTCAGCGGGAAGCGGATGCCGAACATGCGGGCCAGGCCCAGCGCCATGTCCGAATAACCGGAAAAATCGAAGTACAGCTGCAGCGCATAGCTGAGCGCAGTGGCCCATGCGCCCCAGAACTGCACATCACCGGTGGAGGCGAAACCGGCATCGGCATACGGCGCGATGCTGTCGGCGAGCAGGACCTTCTTGGCCAGGCCGATGACGAACAGCATGCCGCCGATGGACAGGTTCTCGGCCTGGAAACGATAGGTCTCGCGCTTGCTGAACTGCGGCATCATCTCCTTGTGGTGGAGGATCGGGCCGGCAATCAGGTGCGGGAAGAAGGTCACGAACAGGACATAGCTGAGCGGGCTGCGGTCGTTGACCACGCCGGCACGGCAGTCCAGCAGGTAGCCGATCTGGGTGAAGGTGAAGAAGGAAATGCCCAGCGGCAGGATCAGCGTGTCCATCGGGCCGACGTTGAAGCCGATGTCGTGGACGAAGTTCACCATTGCCGCGAAGTACTTGTAATGCACCAGCAGCAGGATGTCGGCGGCCACGCCCAGCGCGGTGGCCAGCAGCTGCAACCGGGGACGCTTGGCCAGCGACAGGATCACCAGGCTGACCAGGTAGTTGAAGATGATCGAGCCGGCCAGCAGGATCACGAACTGCGGATTCCACCAGCCGTAGAACACGATGGAGGCCACGCACAGCCACAGCGCGGCCAGCCGTGGCCTCAGCGCGCCCAGCAGGTAGTGCACGCCCAGCGCGATCGGCAGGAAAATCAGCAGGAACAGGAAAGAGTTGAACAGCATGGTCGGTCGGCGCTCAGTCGATACCGGCCAATGCCTTCTGCTCGCCTTCGGTCAGCGGCAGGGACAGGGCCATTTCGGAAAATTCCCAGATCACCAGTTTCACGGTGGGTGGCCACGTCGACTGCTGCGGCAGCGCCGCCAGCAGTGCGCCGGAAAACTGGCCGCCGTCCATGCTCTGGTTCCACACTTCGCGCCCCAGGCCATGGCCCAGGCGTTCTGCGAACAGGCTGCGGCGGCCGTTGGAGCTGCCCAGCAGCAGCACCTCCACCGGCGGGGTGTCGTCCAGCAGTCCACCGCTGCGCAGCGGCGTGATGACCTGCTCCGGCTCCAGGTCCAACGGCGGCCGCCATGATGGCGGCGCGTGTTCCAGGCCTGCCAGCACGATCAGGTCGCCCATGCGTGGCTTGGGCGTGCCCGGCGCTCCGACCTCGAATGCCTGGCTGCCCTGCCCGCCCAGCAACGGCAGTGCCACCGCGCTCACCGCGTCGGCGGCACGCTGCGCGCCGATGCGGTTCATGTGCACGTCGGTGCGGAAGAACACCGGCGCGTCCTGCCCGGACAACACCGGCAGCAGATCGACACTGGGTACCTTCGCCGCCGCCAGCGCCTGCTGCCACTGCCCGTAGCGCGCACGCATCGGTTCGGAATAGCGCAGGCCACAGGTGTGCGCCTGCTCGATGCGCGACTTGTCCGGCACCACCACTACCAGCAGCTTCGCACCGGTGGCCTGCAACTGCTGCGACCAGTGCTGCATCAGGCGCACGCGATCGTTGAATACCTTGGCACCGGCACCCGGCTGCGGACGCAGGCCATCGCGGTAGAACAGCCAGTCCGGGCACCCCAGCGCCACCTGCTCGCCAAGATCGCCCAGCAGGCGATAGCGCACGGCGGCCCCCAGCAGGTCGCCCTGGGCCTGGATCGGCAGCCGCAGGGCCTGGTTGATCGCCTGCCCGGCTTCGCCATCTGCCCAGCGCGAGGGCAGCAGTTTCTCGGCCGGCAGCTTGGCGTTGGCCAGCATCCAGGCACCGGCGCAGACGCCGATCAGCAGCAATGCCGATACCACCACGGCGGTCAGCCGATGGGCACGCGGTGGGGCAGCAGGTGGCAGGGGCGCGGGCGCCCCGGGACGGGCATTCATCGGATCACTGCCCCAGCGCCTTGTGCAGGCGTACCTTCCATTGTTCGGGGGTCATGATCGAGGCGTTGTCCCACTGGCCACGTGCATCCGGGCCCTGCGGGTAGGACGGTTCGAACATCTGCCAGACCAGCACCTGCGGCTTGTTCTGCTTGAACGCGGGTGATTCCAGGTACTCCAGCAGCATCACCCAGTGGCCGACGTTGCCGGGCTTCCAGTTCACCGATACCGGGCGGTCGATCAGGTTGGACAGCTTCTGCGGGAAACCGAAATACGGCTGCACCATGCTGTGGCCGGTCACGTGCACCGGCGCCGGTGCATCATCCAGCAGCGACTGCTGTTCGGCCTGGCGGCGCACGGTGAAGGTATCGCGGCCGATCGCCCTGCGCTGTTCATCGGTAAGGAACAGCTCGGCCAGATCGCCGAAGCGGCGTTCCTTGATCTCGCTGCCCAGCGGCATGCCGCTGCCGGCCTGCCCGGCCAGGGTCGGCACCTGCTCTTTCACCTTCGCGGCGACGGCAGCGGCCACTGCGTCGGCGGCCGGCTGGGTCCAGTGCTGATCGCTGCGATAGAACACCTCCTGGCCGCCCTGCTTGACCTGCCGCATCGCCTGCAACGCATCGACAGCCGGCACGTGCGCATTGACCAACCCCTCCAGTTCCAACGCATAGCGGCCACGCACCGCATCGCCCAGCCGCTTGCCGTCGGGCAGCTTGTCTTCATAGAACAGGGCCTTGTCCGGCAGCACCAGCACCTGCAGCTTGACCCCGGCGGCGGCCAGCGTGCGCTGCGCCTCGGCGATCAGCGCCGTGTTGCGGGCGACGGCGGCACTATCGACCTCGGTCAGGCTGCCCCAGGCCGGGAACAGCCAGCCATCCTTGCCGGTCAGCACGATGGACGAGTCTTGATTGGCCGCGGCAACGGGCGCGGCAGGTGCCTGCGCCTGCAGGGGACCGGCAGCGGCCAGCGCGCACACGGCGGCCAGCAGCAGCAAGCGCGGTCTACGTGCGGACGGTACGCGGAGCGTTGCAGAGAAAACTGATTTCATCGGCAGATCCTTCATGCAGCATCAGTAGTAAAGGGTGGCAGTGGCGAACAGTCCCTTGGCCCGCTGGGTATCGCCGCCGCCGATGGCGAAGCGGTAGGACACCGACAGGTCCAGGTAGGAGCGCGCCGCGTTGTAGTGATCTTCGCGGAACCAGTAACGGACGCCGACGCCAGGACCGGCCCCGAGCGACCAGCTGCGCTGGGTGTCGGACAGGTTGAACGACTGCGGCCCGATGCCGGGATAGTCGATGCCGCGCACCCGCGAGCGCTGATCCTGCCAGTCCGCACCCAGCACCAGGTACGGGGTGACCAGCCAACGGGTCTGGTCGGCACCGAAGCGATAGTTGCGCCCGGCGCGAAGTTCGGCTGCGGCAAAGGCCTGCTGGCGACGCAGGCGGCCGTTGGATTCGCTTACGCGCTGGGACGGGGCGCCGTTGGCATCGAGCGCATCGACGGTGAAGTGGGCGCGGTTGTCATCCCAGCTCAGGCCGGCCTGGGCATAGCCACTGACCGTCCACCACTGGCTGACGTCGGTGCGCACGCCGGTGCCGTTGTAGAACCCGTAGGTGGCGTAGGTCATCCAGCCACCGGCGCTGTCGTTGAGCCGGTAACGGGCCAGCAGGTTGGCCTGCAGCGGGCGTTCGGATTCGATCTGGATCTGGCAGCGCATGGCGGCGGAGTCGGCATAGATGCCGCCGCGCCGGGTCGCGCTGCCGAGGAACTGGCGGCGTTCCAGGCCGACGCTGAGGCCGGTCTGGCCGAAGGCATAGCGCACGCCGAACGAACCGACGGTGGACGGCCAGCCGGCGATCGAACGCGAACGGCTGAGGCGCTCGGCACGTTCACGGTTGTCCGGCGTCGCCTGCCCGGTGCAGGGGTCGGTGAACAGCAACGATTCGAACGTACCGCCTTCGTCGTACAAGGTATTGGCGATGCGCGCGTAGGCTTCCAGCGTGCCGTGCTGGTTGTTGGTGGCCTGCGGCCGCCAGAAGGCTTCCAGGGTGCTGAACACCGAAGCGCCGGGCGTGCTGATCGATGCCCCGCCCAGGTTGGTGGCCGCCTGGCGCGACCCACGGTAGCCGGCCGAGGCGGTCACGCCCCAGTCGCGCGAGTAGCCGGCGATGGCACTGCGCGTGTTGTAGCGCTGCGCCTTGTCCAGTGGCAGCTGGCCGGCGTCGGCAGCGTCGATCGCGCCGCGCAGCAGGGTCACGGCCTGGCGGTGATCGCCGCTGGCGGCACTGGCATAGGCCTGGTCCATCATCACCGTCTTGGGCGCCTTGCCGGTGGCCTCGGCGGCTCGGAAGTCAGCCAGCGCCAGCGCCGGTTCGCGCGCCGCCTGATGGAGGTAGCCACGCTGCATCAGCAGGCCCGCATCATCGGGGTGGGTGGCCAGCGCGCTGTCCAGGCGCTGGCGCGCCTCGCCCTGCTGGCTGCGGTTGCCGGCGGCCAGGGCCGTGGTCAGCAGCCCTTGCAAGGTCGCACTGTCCGGAGTTTCCTGCACGGCCTGGCGCGCTTCGCTGATGGCCTGCTGGTAATCCTGCCGGCCATAGGCCGCATAGGCGCGCTGTGCCGGGCCGACTTCGCCCTGCAGATCGGCGGGCATCAGTTCGCACTGGGTACCGTAAGGCGTATCGCGGCACTGCTGGAACGGCGCCGGATAGGACTGCAGCGTCAGGGTCTGGCCGGCGCGTGCGCCACGGATCGCCTTTTCGCGCTGGGTCACCGCCTCGCGGATGCCCTGCCGTGAGGACGCGTCTACGTCGTCCAGGGGATCGGCCTGCAGCGGCGCCAGCAGCGCGGTGGCACGGTTGCGATCACCGGCAGCCACCGCGGCGTCCACCGCCAGCAGGCGCACGTTTCGGCGCTGCTGGTCATCGAGCCAGTCCTGCTGCAGGGCCGCGTCGAAATCGGCGTTGGCCTGGGCAGTGTTGCCCTGGCGCTGGCGCAGATAGGCCCGCATCACCAGGGCGACGGTATCGTCGGCATCGTTGTCCAGGGCCTGGTCGGCGGTGCGCTCGGCTTCTGCCAGCTGCCCATCGAGCAACTGCGTGGTCATCAGCAGCAGGCGGTGCGAGGCGACGTCGGGCGCACGTGCCACCGCTTCGCGGGCGAACCCGACGGCGGCCCGGAAATCCTGCGATATCAGCGCCTGGTAGCCTTCCTGTGCCGGTTTCACTGCACGCTGACGGCCCAATGCCACGCGCTTGGCGCGTAGATCTGCCACATTCGGTGCGCCCAGCTGCAGTGCTGTAGCCGCCGCAGCGTCGGCCTGCTCCAACTGCTGCTGCGCTTCCAGCGAGGCGACCCACAGCATCGCCCATGCGCCCTGCTGCGGCTGCTGACGGAAGGCCTGTTCGGCCTTGCTGGCGGCCACCACCATCTGGTCGTTGTTGTAGGCGGTATAGGCTTCGGTCGCGATGGCGAATGCCTGCTGGTAAGCGCGCTCAGCCGGCGTCTGTCGTGCCGCCGGCACGGCGCGGGTACCACCGCCGCTGGCAGCAGCGGCCGCCGGCGCGGTGGCCAGCCCCGGTAATGCCGGATCCTTCAGCCCCGCATCCAGCGCACGCCGCGCCTGCTGGCGTGCCTCATCACTGCGACCGAGCTTCTGCAGCGAATAGATCTGCAGCAACCGCAGGCGCACCACATCCGGCCGCAGCCGCGATGCTTCGCCGGCCTGTCTCAGGGCCGTGCTGTAATCGCCACGCTCGTAGGCGGCGAACGCCTGCTCGGCCATGCGGTAGGCGGGCCCGGACAGCGGCAATGGCACGTCGGCCTGCGCGTATGCCGGGGCAGCGGCCGCCAGGGCAACGGCGATGACGGTGGACAGCAGCGAGGTCTTCATACCGTTGCAACTCCGGGAGGCGGCGACTGCAGCATCGCCGCGCGGCGGCGTTGTTCTTCCATCGCCTGGGCGATGGCGTCTTCGGTGGCGATGCCCCGCTTGACCAGGTAGTCGCCGATGCGTCCATCACGCTGGGGCTTATACTCATCCAGTGCGATCTCGAAATGCGCATGGTCGATCAGGCGCATTTCCACCAGCAGGTCGCCCAGCAACGGCACGGTATCGATGCGCCAAAGCTCGGCGCCACTGATCATGCGCAGGCCAGCGTTGATCTCGCTTTCGCGGGCAATGCTCTGCTCGACCTGGGCGTTGCCGGTTTCCTGCTTCAACAGGTCCAGTGCGGCCTCCGACAGTGGATTGGCCACGGCCAGCCGCAGGGTACCTTCCTGCAGGGGCGGCAACGGCAGCATGCGCCACTGCACGCAGGCGTCGACGCTGACCGGGAACCCGCCCCGGCCCAGATAATCGACGTCGATCACCGCACGCTGCAGGTCGCCCTGGAAGGCAATCGCCTCGGCCAGCGTTTCATCATCCAGCCAGCCCTGCGACAACAGGATCCGGCCCAGAGGCTGCTGGCGCCCGCCTTGCTGTTGCTGCAGCGCCTGTTCCAGGCGCTCGGGCTCGACGGCCTGCCAAGTGGTCAGCAGTTCACCCAGGCGCTTGCGGGTCTGCACCAGTGCTGCGGCATCGGGGAAATCATGCATGGTCTTGTCCCAGACCATGCGCTTGCCGAAAAACAGATAGGCCAGGAACATCCGCCATGCGCGCGCGGTGGCCATGAAATTGACCATGTTGCCGACCACCATGCGTGGGATCGACATCAACGCGTGTTCCCAGCCATACAGCCGGTTGACGAAGTAGAAGCGCTGCACCACGCGGGTGGCCAGGGCAGCGGTGGTCAGCAGCGCCACGTTCATCTGCCAGCTGCCCGCCTGGAACACGCTGGGGTACTGCAGGTTCCACACACCGGTCATCTTCAGCAGCCAGAACAGCAGCAGCTGCAGGAAGATCAGGTAGGCGATGATGCTGACAAAGGAGGTGATGATGCCCTTGCGATCGCGCGCCAGCAGGTACTTGGTCGCCAGCGAGCCGCGCCAGCCCAGYGTTTCCCAGCTCTGCAGGCCGATACCCAGTACCCAGCGCGCCTTCTGCCGGTAGGACGCACGGAAGTTGTCGGGAAAATACTCGCGTACGCACAGCGCCATCTGCTGGGTGCGCTCACGCACCGGCCCCCAGCCGAACCAGGACGGTCGCCGCACCAGGAACTGCACCGGGAAGCGGGCGAAGATCGAGTGCATTCCCATCGTCGCCAACCGTGCGCCGACGTCATAGTCTTCGGTCAGGCTGTCTGTATTGAACGGCTGGTTGCCGGTGGCCTCGCTCAGCGCCAGCAGCGCACGTCGCGAGAAACAGGTGCCCACGCCCGCCGACGGCACCATGCCGGACACGCTCTCGCGGACCACCAGGTCCTTGGCATGCCATTCGGCGAACTCATCCATGTACACGCCCGCCACCAGTTCGTACCACTCGCGGTCCAGCGAGGTCACCGGCAACTGGATCATGTCCTTGCGTGGCAGCAGGTAGTTGAAGAAACGCAGTTCCATCGGGTGCAGCACGTCTTCACTGTCGTGCAGGATGACGCCGGCGAACTCCATGTCGTGGCGCTTTTCGTAGTCGAAGATCGACAGGATCAACCAGTTCAGGCAATCGGCCTTGCTGGTGGGGCCGTCATGCGGCACTTCCACGCGGCGCAGACGCTTGTAGCGCCGGCGCATGCGCTCGACTTCGTCGATGGTCTGCTGGTCGTTGGGATAGGTCCCGACGAATACGATGTACTCGCGATAGTCGAGCACATCGATCATGTTCTCCACCATCTGCGCGATGACGTCGTATTCCATCCACGCCGGCACCATGATCGCCAGCGGCTGTTCCGGCCGCTGCAGCAGGTCCTGCTGGGTCAGCGGCTTGTACTCACGGCGCTTCTTGACCGTCAGCGTGCGCCAGCTTTCGCGGACCCAGTACCAGACGTCGATGAACAGGTCATCGAGGCTGGAAATCAGGATCAGCACGGCCACCGCCGCTGCCACTGTCTCCAGGGCAGCGTAGTAGTTGGCCAGCTGGATGTTCCAGAACAGACCGTCCACGTCCGGTCAATGCCCGACGTTGGCAGACTTGCGGCGACGGCGGACCTGGGTAATGCGGGCAGCGGCCAGTGCGAACACCACCACGCCGACCAGCAGCAGCAGCCACACCATGTGCTGTTCCCACTTCGACTGCGGATTGCCTTCCTGGGCGATCCGCGAACCATAGGGGTCCTGGCTGTCGAAATCGCGCACGACGTCGCTGCCATCGATCACCGCCAGGTCACCCCGCAGCAACCGGAACGGCGCAGCCAGCACCGGTCCCTCGGTGCCCAGGTCGCTGTACAGCACACCGATCTGCCCGCCTGCCGAGGCGACCTGCACGGCGGCCGCCCGCTGCAGGCCGCTCAGATCGAGCAGCGGCTGCGGCTTGCCGGCAATCACCAGCTGGCCATTCTTCAGGCCCGCCAAGGAGACACCGGACGGCGCCAGGGCGAAGGCCAGGTAAGGCCTGGTCGGACTGATCGCCGCGCCCGCATCCACTACCTTGAGGCTGGCCGCTTCCGGCGATGCCCCCACCGCGCTGGCAATGGCGATGACCTTGGCCAGCGAGGCCGGTGCATCCTGCAGCCAGGTAGCCGGCACGAACACTTCATTGGCATGCGCCAGCTGGCTGGCCGCGCCGATGAAGTCTGCGCCAAGCGTGCGCTTGGCCAGCTTCAGGTGGCTGCTGGGCAGGATCGACACCGGGAACGCGGTGGCGGGATCATGGCAGTAAGGCCGCGCCGGCTGGCGCAGGAAGCTGACCCGCACTTCATTGCGGGCCGACAGCGCGTAGGTGGGTACCTTGGCAACCAGCCGCTGCGGTTTGCCATCGGCCGACAGCACCTTGGCCCCCAGCAGGTAGTCGTTGAAGTAGATCGTCGCAACCGCGCCCTGCCCGGCCGCATTGGGCGCAGCCGATACATCCAGCACCACTTCTTCCGGCAACCGGCCATCGGCCGACAATGCACCCAGTTCAAAGGTGGCGCTGCGATCGCCACGAGTGACGATGTCCTGCGTACCGGCGATGTTGCCCAGCCGGCTCAGCAGTACGCGATCCCCTTCCATCGCGGGTGCGACCGCCTGCGTGACCTGCAGTGAACGCCCCAGTGCATAGTTGCGCCACTGCTCGGACAGCAAGCCTGCCACCTTGCCCCCGGCCGCGGGGTCGACCACCAGGGTCGGCCGTCCGGCAACAGTGGTCACGCTCACCGAGGCATTGGTCACCGGCTTTTCCAATGCCGCCATGTCGGCCGCCCGCCAGGTGCTGAATGCACTGGCGGCATCGGCGCCGCTGGCCCCGACCTGCGCGGCCAGCGCATCCAGTGCAGCGCGTACGCCATTGCGCAGCGCATCGCTGCCGATCATCACATCGGCGGCGAGCGGGCCGCTGTCACGCAGCGACAACAGCGCGCCGACTTCGGCCAGATCCTTGATCGCGTGCGCGCGCTCACCGGCCGCCAGCGCCGCATAGGCAGGCACGCCCTGCAGGCTGGCGGGAATGTTGATGCCGGTCAGGTCCACGCTGTCACCGACCTTGGGCAGCGCGACCACGTCAACCTGCTTGCCTCCGGTCTGCAATGCTGCACCGATGCGCCACGCCGCATCGTAGGTCGATGCCTGCAGCGCCTTGCCCTCCACCAGCAGGCGCACGCGCGGCGGCAGTGCGCCCCAGGCCTTGGCCACGGTGTCCACCGCACGTCCATCGAAGCGATAGCTGAAGCGCGAATCCGGCGACAGCCGCAGCACGTTGGCTGGCGCGCTCTGGTCCGCGCAGCGGTAGTCGGAAACGATCGACCACCAGCCCACGCCGACGCGGACGAAGCCGTTCTCGCGGGGCTCGCCGTCAATGGCCAGCAGCTGGCTGGCGTCGCCCTGCGCATCGGTGATCGAACGTGCCGCCATCGGATCGCCATCGACCGACCATAGCCCGGACGTGCGCCCGGTATGGCCACGCACATAGCGGCCATCGAGCTGCAGCTGCGCATCGCGGGTCGGCACGCCCACAGGTACGGGCAGGTAGACCTCGCGCTGGCTCTCCTGCCCGCTGAGCACCAGCGGCTGGCGGAAGCCAAGCTGGCGCAGCGTCATCTGCCGGCTTACCGTGCTGTCCCCGGTCCATTCGGTGAACTGGCCGGCAGCGCTGTCGGCAGCGCCAGCGGCAGCGGAGCTCGCCAGGGCCAGCACGGAGGAAACAACGAGGAAGCTACGTCGGCCGGTCTGGGTCATGGCGTCACTTCTTGTAGAGGGGTGGGAACGGGGCCGGCACTGCGGTGGCCGGTAGCAAATTCGGGCAGTGGATGTCCGCGCAGGGCCGCCACGATGCGCGCACTGGCTCGGCCATCACCGTAAGGACTGGCGTCGGGGTCGAAACGGGTTGCATGTGATGGTTGTTGCAACGCGGCGTTGACGGCATCGACGATCCGCGTCGGCGCCGTGCCGACCAGCTTCACCACCCCGGCATCGACCGCCTCCGGGCGCTCGGTTACATCGCGCATCACCAGCACCGGCTTGCCCAGCGCTGGCGCTTCTTCCTGCACACCGCCGGAGTCGGTAAGGATCACGTCGGCGCGTTGCATCAGGCGCACGAAGCTCAGGTAATCCTGCGGCGGCACGAGGTGCACGTTGCCCAGATGGCCCAGCTCGGCATTCACCGGGCCCTGCACGTTGGGGTTGAGGTGCACCGGATAGAGCACCTGCAGGTCTTCGCGCTGGGCCAGCTCGGCCAGTGCGCGGCAGATGTCCAGGAAGCCCTGGCCGAAGCTCTCGCGGCGATGGCCGGTGACCAGCAGCAGGCGACGCTCGGGATCAAGCATCTGGAAGGGCGCATCGGCGCGGGCGCGCAGTGCCGGGTCGCGATCGAGCTGCTGTACGGTCTGCTGCAGGGCGTCGATGACGGTGTTTCCGGTCACCAGGATCCGGCCGCCGAGGTGTTCGCGTTCCAGGTTGGCGCGGGAACTTGGTGTGGGGGCAAACAGGAAATCAGAGACGACATCGATGACGCGGCGATTCATCTCTTCCGGCCACGGCCGGGTGATGTCGCCGGTACGCAGGCCCGCTTCGACGTGTCCCACCGGAATGCGGTGATGGAAGGCAGCGACTGCAGCGGTCATCGCCGTGGTGGTATCACCGTGGACCAGCACGCGATCGGGTCGCACCTGCGCATACAACGCATCCAGGCGCTCGAACAGCTTGGCGCACAGGCCGTTGAGGGTCTGGTTGGGAACCATCACATCAAGATCGTGATCGGCGGTGATCTCGAACAGCGACATCACCTGGTCCAGCATCGCCCGATGCTGGCCTGTGGTGCAGACGATGGATTCGATATCCGGCGCCTCACCCAGCGCCTTTACCAGCGGCCCCATCTTGATTGCTTCAGGACGGGTACCGAAAACAGAAAGAACCTTCACCGCAGAACTCCCTCAAGACCTGCAAACATCCTGTACGCGGATCGTAAGCGATCTCGTGAAGTTCGGCCACGTAAATGTGATACGCATCACAAAGACGCGCAGCAAGCCGGATGAAGCAACTGACGCAGAGCGTCACTATGTGACGCTAGGGCCCGTTTCAGGAGGCAGTTCGAACACTTGCCGCAGGTAGGACAGGTAGCCCGGGTCATCGCACATGCTCTTGCCCGGCGAGTCACTGAGCTTGGCCACCGGCTGGCCGTTGCAGCGGACCATCTTGATGACGATGTTCAGCGGGGTCGGCCCCAGATCGTTGGTCAGGTGGGTGCCCACGCCGAACGCCACCTGGCAGCGGCCACGGAAGTAGTCGTACAGGCGCATCACCTTGGTGATGTCGAGCCCATCGCTGAACACCAGTACCTTGCTGCGCGGGTCGACGCGGCGCAGCTGGAAGTGGGCCAGCATGCGGTCGCCCCAGTCGAACGGGTCGCCGGAATCATGGCGCACGCCGTCGAACAGCTTGCAGAAATACATGTCGAAGTCGCGCAGGAACGCATCCAGCCCGACCACGTCGGACAGGGCGATGCCAAGGTCGCCGCGGTACTCGCGCGCCCACGACTCCAGCGCCGCCACCTGCGAATCGCGCAGGCGCGGGCCCAGTGCCTGGAACGCCTGCAGGTACTCGTGGGCCATGGTGCCGTGCGGCGTCATGCCGTACAGGCGCGCGAAGTGCACGTTGCTGGTGCCGACCAGCTGTGGGCCCAGCGCATCGCGCAGCAGCGGCAGCAGGCGGGCATGCCAATCGCGCGAGTAGCGGCGGCGGCTGCCATAGTCGGCGATGCGGCACTGCTCGAAACCAGGGGTATCGCGCAGCAGCGCGGCCTTGGCCTGCAGGCGGCGTTCGCCTTCGGCGAAATCCGCCGTGGTGGTGTTGCGGAACCACACTTCGTTGATGATCGCCAGCAGCGGCACTTCGAACAGGATCGTGTGCAGCCATGGACCGGTGATGTCCAGTTCGATCTCGCCGGGCACCGTCTTCGACGCGCGCAGCTGGATGTATTTGCGGTCCAGGTGGAACAGGCCGAGGAAGTCGGCGAAATCGGGCTTCACAAAGCGCAGGCCACGCATGTAATCCAGCTCTTCATTGCTGAAGCGCAGGCTGCACAGGTGGTCGATCTCCTCATCGATCTGGTCGATGTAGCGGGCCAGCTCGATACCGGGGGTGCGGCATTTGAAACGGTATTGAACCTGCGCGCCGGGGTGCTGGTGCAGCACCGCCTGCATCATGGTGAACTTGTACAGGTCGGTGTCGAGCAGGGACTGGATGATAGGCATGGGGGAATTATGCGCCCGTTCGGGTGAACCGGGGTCCGTGCTGGAGGTGGCGCCCTCACGCGCTCTGCAGTCGATCCACGCCATGCGTGGATGATCCTGTGGCAGCGCGCTACAGCGACCTGCGCAGCAACCTCGGCACCTGCACCAGTGCATGGGCCCAGATCGCCCCCCACACCGCCACCCGCACCGGCAACGACCGCTGCGGCGCTTCGAACTTGCTGAAATAGCGCCATAGCCCGCGGTGCTTGTGCCATTCAACGAAGAACGGGCGCGAGCGGCTGGACACCCCGCGCACGTGGGTCACCTTCAGGTCGTTGGCGATGGCAACCACGCCACCGGCCTCACGCACGCGGCGGCACAGGTCGAGGTCTTCGGCGTGCAGCCGGTAGCCGGCATCCCAGCCGCCGATGCGATCAAACAGGGCGCGGGGCATCAGCAGCAGCGCACCGGACAACGCCGGCACCTGCTGCAACGGCTGCGCCGGGTCGCGGGCAATGGCCAACCGCGCGCCACGACCGGGCGAGCGCAGCATGGCAAGGAAGTCCGGATCACGGCGCCGTACCGCTTCATCGGCCTGGCCCTGCTCGTCCACCTGCTCCACCCCCAGCAGACTGTCGCCCACCGCACCGGCGCGGTCTCGCAGTGCGGCGAGCGTATCGACTTCGACCATCAGGTCGGGGTTGATGAAGGCCAGCCACGGGCTGCGTGAATCGGCAACGCCCTGGTTGTTGGCTGCGGCAAAACCGGGGTTGTCCGGGTTGGCGATGAAACGTACACGCGGATCATGGCTGGCGTGGCGCTGCACGACTTCCAGGGTGTCATCCAGCGATCCATTGTCGACCACCCGGATCTCGGCTACGTCCTGCGCCTGGCGCAGCCGCGACAGGCAGGCATCGATGGTACTGCCGCTCTGGTAGGTGACGACGATGGCGGCAATGGCGGAATTCAAACAGGCGGCTCCAACGGTGATGGCGGGACGAACAGGTCGCCCTGCCCGCGCGGCATTATCGCCTGCTGCAGGCCGTGCTGCAGGTCCTGGCGCAGCGTGTGCAGCGGGTCGTGCATCAGGAAGTCAGCCAGCCGCGGTACCCAGCCCGGCCAGCGCGCGGCCAGTGCTTCCAGATCGCCGTCGCGGCTGGGCGCTTCACTGGCACGGCTGACGAAGGCGTTTTCGCACAACACGTTGCGCCAACCGAGACCAGCCATGCGCAGGCTCAGATCGACCAGCGCCGCGTTCCAGCCCAGGTAGCTTTCTGTATCCAGGCCACCGGCGCGCCGCCGAGCATTGGCGCGAACCAGCACGGCGTGGGTGACCGCCGAAGGGAGTTCAGGATGCAGGTTCGGCAGTGCGGCGCAGACATGTGCCAACAGCGCCGGGTCGCCCGGTTCGGGGTTGAGCTCGCCCAAGCGCGGCCACGCCGCGGTTTCGCCCACGTTGCACCACGGCGTGGCCGTGGCAATGGCCGCGTCGCGTGCAAACGTGGCCTGCAGCTGCTGCAGCCATCCCGGCGCAGGTACGCTGTCCGGGGCCAGCACCGCCACGTCCAGGCCATCGCAGGCACGCAGCATTTCGTCCAGGTGGGCAACCTCGCCCAGCGGCCGCGCGCGGCGGGTGTATTCGGCCTGCAACGGCGTATGTGCCAGCCAGTGTTCGACCACCGCCTGTGCACGTGGCCCAGCCTGTGCGTCATCGGCCAGCCAGATCGATGTCCCCGCTGCGGTACCGGCATCAAGCGCGGCCAGGCAGCGGTCAAGTACCGCGTCGTCCACGCCCAGCGGCAACAACACGATCGCCCCCATCCCGCCTCCGTGGTTGTCGGTGGCCACAGCGTAGCATCGGGTGGGTGTCGGCCGGGTTGCACCCGGCACCCGCAGAGGCCGCACCGTGAATCCATCCCTGGAGGCTTGGCCGCGGCATCCATGCCGCGGACACCCCCGCCACCGGACCCACCCCGCCTTCGACAGTTCCCCGGTGGCCAGTAGATCCACGCCATGCGTGGATGAATCTTCATCGAAATCGAATATTTCGACATTGAGACGAGGAGCATCCACGCATGGCGTGGATCTACCGGTCACGACGTCGCGTCTGGGGCAGAGCCCCCTGAGTCAGGGGGCGGCCGCAAAGCGGCGGGGGTCTGGAAGCTGGTAAGCGGGGCCCACGGTTCGCGCAGCGAAGCGTGGGAGCGACAGCGCGCATGCGATGGCGTGTTACCCGGGCGCAGGCCTGCCCTCCCCCCCTTACTTCTTTGCGCGCGGCTGGTTCAGCGGTTCCATCGCGCGGAAGCGCTGGCTGTACTCGTCGGTCAGGGTGCGGGCTTCCTGGCCGTTGCGGACGATGGTCGGGGTCAGCAGCACGATCACTTCCGAACGACGGCTGGTGCGGCTCTTCTGGCCGAACAGCGCGCCCAGTACCGGAATCCGGCTCAGGCCGGGAATGCCGCTGCTGCCATCGGTGGCCGAATCGGTGATCAGGCCGGCCAGCATGATGGTGTCCCCGCTCTGCACCGCCGCCTCGGTGGCCAGCTTCTTGGTGGAGATGCGCGGATTGCAGTTGCGCTCCTGCGGATTGCAGTTCTCCGGCACGTCCGATGCGCTGCTGATCTCCTGCACGATATCCAGGAACACCGTACCGTCACGGGTTACGCGCGGGCGCACCTTGAGGATCACGCCGGTGTCGATGTACTGCACCGAGCTGTAGCTGCTGGTGCCGATGCCGGTGTTGACCGTGGTGGTGTTGATCGGCACCTTGTCGCCCACGTTGAGGGTGGCTTCGGCGTTGTTGCGCACGAACACCGAGGGCGTCTGCAGCAGGCGCACGTCGGTGACCTTGTCCAGCGCACTGACCACGGCTGCACCGTTGTGCCCGGTGAACGCCCAGCCGGCGCCATCGGTGCCGGTCACCGCACCGGCGAAGGTGTTCCAGGAGCCGCCGGCCGCTGCTGGCAGGGTCAACCCGGACAGCGCGCCGGTCAGCGCGCGCCCCGCCACGGCATTGTCGAAGAACCAGTTGACGCCGTACTTCAGGTCGCCGGTCAGCCCGACTTCGGCCACCTGTGCTTCGATGTGTACCTGCAGCGGCATCACGTCCAGCTTTTCGATCACCTCGCGGATCGAGCGCCAGGCCTGCGGTGTCGAACGCACCAGCAGCGTGTTGGTTTCCTCCACCGCCGATACGCCGACACGATCGCCTTCCACTTCCAGGCTGATGCTGACGTTGCCCGACTGGCGCTGCGGCAGGTTCAGGCTGCCGGCGCTGCTGCCACTACCACTGCTGCTGCCGCTACCGACCTGGTTGTTGAAACTGCTGCTGTTGCCCGCGTCCATACCGCGGTCGCCCTCGCTGCCCAGCTGCGACGGAATGGCACCCGGCGCCAGCGATGCCGAGCCGGAGCCGCCGCGGTTGCCGCTGCTGGCAAAGGCTTCGCTGAGGCGTTCGGCCAGGTCGCGTGCCTTGATGTATCGCAGTTCATGCGAGAACAGGCGCGCGCTGCCGCCGGCGGTATCGATGCGGTCCAGCCACTGCTGGATCTGGTCCAGGTAGCGCACCTGCGGGGTGATCACCAGCACTGCATTGGCGTTTTCCAGCGGCAGGAAACGGAACATGCCGGCGCTGGGCGTCTTGCTCTCTTCGCCGAAGACCTTCTCCAGATCCGCCGCGACCTGCTCGGCCTTGCCGGACTGGATCGGGAATACACCCACCGACATGCCCGAAAGCCAGTCGACGTCGAAGATCTCGACGGTATGCAGGTAGTTCTCCAGTTCCGCACGCGTACCGCCGAGGGTGATCACGTTGCGGCCGCTGTCGACGTTGACGATGGCATTGGGCCGCGCATAGGGCTCCAGCACCTTCTTCATCTCGGTGGCGGAAATGAACTGCAGCGGCACCACGCGCACTTCAAAACCGCGTGCGCTGGAGGCCGGCGCGGTGCTCGGCGCCACGGTGCCGGCCAGTGCCTGGTCGGCGGCGACGATGTTGTAGCGGCCACCGCTGTAGACCATGCGGGCGTTGTTCCAGCCCAGCACCATCTCCAGCAGGTTCAGTGCCTGTGCCGGCGATACCGGCTTGGGCGTGGCCAGCGTCACCGTGCCCTGCACCCCCGGGGCGATCACGTAGTTCTGGCCGAGCATGTCCCCGAGGATGGCCTTGACCACCGCGTGCACCGACTCGCCTTCAAAGTTGAAGGTCGCCTCACCGGAGCTGGCCGCATGCAGCGCGGGCGACGGCTTGCGTGCGGCTTCGCGGTTGATCATGGTGCCGGTGCCACGGCGGATCACCGCCTGCGGCGCCCCCTGGGCTTGATCGGCCGCTTCGGTCTGCGCATCGACGGCAGCCTGGCCGGCACTGGCCGAGGGCTGCAGGTTGCCGTTGCGTTGCACATGCGGGGCCGACACGGTGCTGCAGCCGACCAGCAGCGTCAGGGCGAAGGACCAGGGAAGAAAACGCAGATTCATGCATTCACTCTATCGGTTGGTGCCATCGCCCGGGGGCGGCGACGGTTGTTGCTGCTGTTGCTGCAGCTGACGGCGGCGGGCCTGGATGCGTTCGCGGATGGCCTGCATCTGCGCTTCGCTGGGACCGTTGGTGTTTGCAGGGGGTGCGGCGGCCGCGGCCGGTGCAGGCGAGGCGGGAGCCACGTTGCCATCGGCGGCACGGGGGGGGGGCAGCGTCTGGCTGGGCGTTGGCTGCGGTGGCGGCGGCGGAACCACCGCGCCAGGCACAGGCGGTGTGCCAGTGGCTCCGCGCAGCGCGGTCGGCGCTTCACCGCCCTGGCCATTGAACACGGCCAGTTCCAGCACCTGGCTGCCACTGGAGCCGATCACCGTGGCCTGGCGCGGTTCCAATGCCACCAGCTGCCAGCCATCGACTGCATCGCCGTTGAGGCGCAGGCGCAGCGACCGGCCCTGCTCGGTGGTGAAGGTGGCCATGCTGAAGTCGCCGGTCATCAGCACGCCGGTCAGGCGCAGTGCCGGACTGGCGGCGGCTTCACTGCCCCCCAGCAGGTACGGGCGCGGCTTGCGGTCTTCGGCGAACAGGGGCCGTTCGCTGATCACGCTGTAGCTGTCTGCGCCGGCCATGCGTTCGGGCGCCAGCACGGGCAGCGCCGGCAGCGCGGCCTGCGCGTCGCCCTCCGCACTGACCGTGGGCAGCTGGCTGCCAAGACCGAAGCCGGTGGCCAGCCAGAGCGCTGCGGCCCATCCGGCCACCGCCAGCAACAGCCCGGTGCGCAGGCTGATCTGCTCAAGCTTCATCGGCCACCTCCTGCGCATCGGTGGCAGGCTGCTCCGCCGGTGACGGCACAGGTGCCGGCGGCGACACCGCCGGCGCCGCTGCAGGCGGCGTGGCCACGGGTGCTGTCGAGGGATCGGCAGCAGCCGCCGGCAACAGGTAGCCGGCCAGCTCGAAGGACACGTCCAGGCCGAGGCCGGATTCGTTGGGCGATTGCTGGAAGCGCTGTGCGATCAGGTTGAGGTTGTCCACGAACAGGCGCGGGCTGCCGGTCTCCAGGCTGTGCAGCACGGTGGCCAGTTCGGCCACGCCACAGCGCAGGCGCACCTGCATGGCCACGCGCACGAACGCAGCATCGCGACGGTTGTCGCTCAACGGCGTGCGGTTGCTGATGGTGCAGCTGCGGTTGCCCGGGCTGGCCATCGCCACCGCATCCTGCAGGCGTGCGCCGAGCGCGGCCGCGGCGGCCTCGGCGGTGGCTTCCTGCAGGAACCCCGGGCGCTGCTGCAGGGCGTCGCGGGTTGCGCGCAGCCGCTGTTCGATCTGCGGCTGCTGCTGCAGCTGCGCCTGCACGCGCTGCTGGCGCTCGCGCAGGGCGGCGGCATCGGCATCGATGGCGCGCAGCGGCTGGGTGAACCACGGGTGCACCAGCAGCAGGTAGGCCAGGCCCAGCACTGCCAACAGCAGTGCCAGTGCCAGCCAGCGGTCACGGCGTGCGCTTGGCATCGGCATTGGCCGCCTCCGTGGTTGCAGTCGGGGCGGGTGCCGGCGCCGCTGCCGCCGAAGGCAATGGCTGCAGCTCGGCGGTCAGGGTGAAGCGGTCGCGGCCACTGGCGGCACCGTCAGCCTGCAGCACGCCGGTAAGGTTGACCTTGCGCCACTGCGGCGCGTCCTGCAGCAGCGTGACCAGCTGCGATGCTTCGCTGCTGAGGCCGATCAACTGCAGGCTGTTGTTCTCGATCGCCAGTTTTTCCAGGTAGGTGCCATCGGGCAGGCGTCGGGTCAGCTCGTTCCAGACTTCGACGGTACTGGCGCGCTGGTTGCGCTGTGTTTCCAGGAACGCCGCTCCATCCAGCAGCGCCTGCAGCTGGCTGCGTTCGCTGGCCACGCCACGTGCACTGCGGGCGCTGCGCTCGACGTCTGCGCGCAGCGCATCGACGGCGTCACGACGGTTGTCCAGCAACTGCATCGCCGCCAGCACCAGCATCACCAGCGCAGCCATGGCAAGCAGCAGGTTCCAGCGCCGCATCGGGTCCGGTCGCTGCTGACGCTGCGCGGGCGGCAGCAGGTTGACCTGCAGCGCGCGGCCCTGGGCATCGATCGCATCGACACCGGCCAGCACGTCGGCCCACGCTCCGATCTGCGCGCGCCAGTCATCCAGCTGGCGCAGCGGCCAGGCCACCAGCTCCACCTGCAGCAGGCCTTCGCCGGCACTGCCCAGCTCACGGATGTCATAGCTGACCTGGCTGGCTTCGAACGGTGTCTGCCGGTCGATCTCGTAGCCGACCACCGCACGCAGGCGGTCAGCGGCTGCGGCAGGAAGACGCAGATTCCGCCGCAGGACCTGCCCGGCCGGCAGCAGCCACACCCGTGGCAGGCTGCGCAGGCGCGGCTCCAGCACGCGGTCCAGGTCCACCGGTTGCAGCGGCCAAGGCAGGCGGGCCACGGGCTCGAGACCGTCGCCGGTTTCACGCCAGACCTGTAGTTGCCCGTCCTCGCACTGCAGCAGCAGGCGGGTCTGCGACCAGCCCAGCGCCCATTGCCAACGCATCGGCACCCAGGCCAGCAACGACTGCCGCCACCAGCGCAGGAAACGGCCGGCACCGGGGCCGATCTGGCCCTGCACCTGCCGCAGACTGTCCTGCCACGCCGTCATCTTGCTGCCATTCCCTGCTCCCAGCGAAGCACTGTGTAGGTCCGGCCGGGCACCCCGCCCGATCCGTTGCGCACCACCGCCTGCAGCACTGACAGGCGTCCGCTGCCGTCAGTGGCGCGGGACTCGATACTATAGGTGCCACTGCCGCTGGCAAGCGCTGATGCACCCGCAGCGTTATCTCCGTCACGCTCCTGCTGGGCGCGTTGCGCCAGCAGTTGTTCCGCATCCAGGCCCAATGCCGTCAACACCGGTCCACTGGCGAAACGTGGATCCGGGCGCGCCTGCCTGCTGTAGAGCGTCAGGTGCGGCAGCATCGCGGCATACAGCGACCCGCGCATCCCCAGCACCCGCTGCAGTTCGCCCAGGGTTTCAAAGCGCTTGTTGCGCGGGCCATAGGGCAGGCCTGCGGCGGCGTACTCCGGCGCCTCGGCACCGCCACCGGGCTGCAGCAGGCTGTCTTCGTCGCGCCAGTCGATGATCGCACCGGCCAGCTGCCTGGCGCTTTCTGCCGGCTCGCCCAGTGCCTGCATGAATGCGGACAGCAGGGCCGCATCGGCCAGGTTGAGGTTGATCTTGCCGTTCTCGTCCAACACCCGGATCTCGATGCGGGCGTCGTCGAACTGCCAGCGATAGGCGCGGCCATCAGCCTGCCACGGCGGACGCTGCGGGTCCGGCTGCAGCCGCAGCAACGCGTATTCCAGGCCGGCGCGGGCGCGCTCCTGGCCGCGTGCGTCGTCACCGAGCACCCGCTGCTGCAGGTGTTCGACCCGTGCGCTGAGCGCAAAGGCGCCGACCAGCGCGGTCATCAGCGCGATCAACCACAGCACCAGGACCAGCGCGGCACCACGTGGACGCTTCATCGCGCACCTCCGCTGCCACCGGCCCGCAGTGACACCACCAGCGGCGGCCACGGCGTGCCCCTGGCCGGCACGATCTGTACTTCCACCAGCAATGGCAGGCGTCGGGTGTCCTCCCAGCGTGGCAACCATTCGGTCAGCTGCCCGTTGCTGGCGTCGACACCGCGGTAGCGCAGCCTTACGTCCTTCAACTCCTCCGCCAGCACTTCGGGCGGGCGCGGCGGGTTCTCTTCGATGCGCTCGCCTTCCTGCAGCAGCACCAGCCCCAGCAGCAAGCGGCGGTGGCCGGCTGCGCCATCCACCTGCAGCGCATGCAGGTAAGGGCCGCCACGACCGAGATAGCCCGGCAGGTCGGCAACGAACTGCATGCCCTGATCGTCACCCTGGAAGAACACCGGTTCGCGGGTGGGATCGGGCACTTCCAGCGGGCTGCGCAGGGCACTGGCGAGCTGCCGCCGCAGCAGGGCCTGCACTGCGCGCATGCGTTCGCTCTGCGCGGCAATCTGCTCGCCGCGCTGGCTGATCGCCATCGCCGAGCGCACGCTGGCGAACGCCAGCGCCAGGCCGCCTGCCAGCAGCACCGTGGCCAGCATCACTTCGACCAGGGTGAAGCCGCGTGCGCGGCGCCTCATCGCGCATTCTCCAGCGCGGGCGGCAACAGACGCAGGCTGCGCCAGCGCAACTGCTCGCGTTCACTGTCGCCCCAACGCACCTGCAGCTGCAGTTCCGCCAGCCAGGGTGCGCCCGGCGACTGCGCAGCGGGCAGCGCACCACTGCGCGGCTCGGCCCAGGGCTGCACCTGCAGCTGCCAGTGATAACGCCCCTGCTCCCACTCGCCCTGCTGGCTGCCGGCCTGCAGCGGTGCTTCCACCCCGGCGGCGGCCAGCAACGACTGCGCGTGCAGCACCGCGCGCGTGCGCAGCTCGGCGTCGCGCACCTGCCGCGCGCCGCCGGACAGGCTGCCCAGCAACAGCGTCAGCGCCAGCCCGAGCAAGGCGAAGGCAACGATCACTTCCAGCAGGGTAAAACCACGGGCGCGCGACCTCATTGCGCCCGCCACGGTCCGGAACGGACTTCACCGGTCAACCAGCCGACATCGATGCGCCACTCGGCGCTCTCCAGCTGCAGGCGGATGCGGCCGCCACTGGAGCCGCCGTCGGGATGGAATTCGATCACGCCCTGGCCGGGCGCGGTGGCCAACTGCGCGGCACCTTCGAACTGCACCTTCAGCTTGGCCGGCACTTCACCGTGGCGCTGGCTGGCGCCCTGCCAACGATGCTGCGCCGGCTCGATCACGAAGCGCTGCGGTTCGCCGCGGGCAATGGCCTGCGCGCGCACCATGCGCAGCTGGTTGGCGATGTCCTTGCCGGCACTGCGCAGCTGCATGCCGGCAAAGCCGCGCGACATGCCAGCGGCGGTGATCAGGCCGATGGCCGCGATCAACGCGATCACCAGCAGCATTTCCAGCAGCGACAGGCCCGCCGCGCGCCTGCCGTGCAGGCGCGGGCGTGACACCCGGCGCGGCAGGAAAAGCAGCATGCGTGCTTACGGCTGGTAGCGGATGTCAGCGTCGACGCTGCTGCCGCCGGCCTTGCCGTCCTTGCCCAGGCTGATCAGTTCATACGCCTGGCCCTCGCCCGGTGCGCGGTACTCCAGCGCGTGGCCCCACGGGTCGTTGAGGTCGGCAGGCTTGGCATACGGGCCCAGCCAGCCACCGACGCCGGCCGGTGCGGTCACCAGGTCGTTGAGCGAGGCGGGCAGCTTGCCGGTGTCGATCTGGTAGTTGTCGACCTTGGAGGCAACGGTCTGCACCTGCGCCTTGGCGATGTTGGCCTTGCCTCGATCGGCGCCGCCGAGCACGCGGCTGGCGACCAGGGTCAGCACCGCGCCGATCAGCACGATGACGATGATGATCTCCAGCAGGCTCATGCCCGACTGGTGGCGTGCGGCGGTGAAGGAAAGGCGGATCGGTCGACGGGAAGCAATCATGGTCGGTCCTTTCAGGTACGGGATGTCGGGGTTGCGAAGGAGGCCATCGTCAGCCGATGGCGTTGGTAAGGTCGTACAACGGCACCAGCACGGCCACGATCACCGCGCCGACCACCGAGGCCAGCACCAGGGTGATCGCCGGCACCATCGCCGCCAGCAGGCGGTCGATGCGGCGGGCGCTGTCCTGTTCGAAGGTATCAGCAGCTTTCAGCAGCATGGTATCGAGCGCGCCGGACTCCTCGCCGACCTGGATCATCTGCAGCGCCAGCCGGGGAAAACGCTTGCCGCGCGACAACGCCAGCGACAGGCCGGTGCCGTTCTTGACCTCGTCGGCGGCGGTCTCCAGGTCTGCGGCAAGCGCGCGGTTGCCGAGCACGTTGCGGGCGATGCCCAGCGCCCCCAGCAGCGGCACGCCGTTGCGCAGCAGTGTCCCCAGGGTGCGCGCCAGCCGCGCGGTTTCCAGCTCGCCCAGCAGGCGGCCGATGCCCCGGCGCTGCAGCAGCCAGCCATCCAGCGCCAGACGGAACGCGGGCTGCCGCACCTTGCGTTCGAACAACAGCAGCAGCACGCCCGGCACCACCAGCAGCAGCACCCACCAGTCGCGCACGAACAGGCCCAGCTGCAGCACCATGTTGGTGAACCATGGCAGCGCCACGTCCAGGCTTTCGTACATCTGTGCGAACTGCGGCACCACGTAGCCCAGCAGGAACAGCAGCGCACCACCCACCACCACCAGCAGGATCGCCGGGTAGACCAGGGCGTTGATCACCTTGCCCTGCAGCGCACGGCTGCGTTCGAGGTAGTCGGCCAGGCGTTGCAGTGTGTCGTGCAGGCTGCCACCGGCTTCGCCGGCGCGCACCATGTTCACGTATAGACGCGAGAACAGGCCGTGCTGGCGTTCCAGCGCRGTCGACAGCGRCGCGCCACCMCGCACCACGTCGCGGATSTCRGTGATCRCSCGGCGCGAGCGCTCGTCTTCGGGCAGGCTGAGCAGGATCGACAGCGCGCGGTCCAGCGGCTGCCCGGCACCGAGCAGGGTGGCCAGCTGCTGGGTGAACTGCAGCAATGCCGCGCCCTGCAGCGGACGCTGGCGGAACAGGCCGCGCAGGCTGCTGCCGCCAACCGCCCCCCCGTCGGCCAGCTGCGTCTCCATCGGCAGATGGCCCTGGTCCTGCAGGCGCGCGACCAGCTCGGCCTCGCTGGCCGCTTCCATCTGTCCGTCGAACACTTCACCGTGTGGGTTCAGTGCCTTGTAACGGTAGTTCGGCATGTCAGCGTCGTCCCTGCACGCGCATCAGCCTTCCTCGGTCACGCGCAGGACTTCCTCGAGGGTCGTCTGCCCGCTCAGGGCCTTGCTCAGGCCATCCTCGTACATGGTGCGCATGCCGGCTTCGCGGGCGATGCGCTCGATCTCGCCCATGCCATCGCGACGCATCACCGCACGGCGCAGCGCGTCGTTCATCACCAGGAATTCCATGATGGTGGTGCGCCCCAGGTAGCCGGTCGGCGCCAGCGCCGAAGGCTTCGGGCGATAAAGGTAGATCGTTCCATCCGGTTGCAGGCGGCGCAGGTCGAAGCGTTCGATCTCTTCCGGCGAGGCTTCGTAGCGTTCGGCGTGGGTCGGCTCCAGCCGGCGCACCAGGCGCTGGGCCAGGATGCCGTTGATGGTGGAGGTGAGCAGATAATCTTCCACGCCCATGTCGAGCAGGCGGGTGATGCCGCCTGCGGCATTGTTGGTGTGCAGCGTGGACAGCACCAGGTGGCCGGTCAACGCTGACTGGATCGCGATGCGCGCGGTTTCCAGGTCGCGCATTTCGCCGATCATGATGATGTCCGGATCCTGGCGCACGATGCTGCGCAGCGCATTGGCGAAATCCAGCCCGATCTGTGGCTTGGCCTGGATCTGGTTGATGCCTTCGATCTGGTACTCGACCGGATCTTCAACGGTGATGATCTTGACGTCGGCGGTGTTGAGCTGGCTCAGCGCGGTGTACAGCGTGGTGGTCTTGCCCGACCCGGTGGGGCCGGTCACCAGCAGGATGCCGTGCGGCTGTTCAAGCACCTTGCGGAACTGCGGCAGGAAGGCATCGGTGAAGCCCAGCCGATGGAAGTCGAACACCACCGTCYCGCGATCAAGCAGGCGCATCACCACGCTTTCGCCGTGCGCGGTGGGCACCGTGCTGACACGCAGGTCCAGTTCCTTGCCCTGCACGCGCAGCATGATGCGGCCATCCTGCGGCAGGCGGCGCTCGGCGATGTTGAGACGGGCCATGATCTTGATGCGGCTGATCACCGCCGCGGTCAGGTTGGCCGGCGGGCTCTCGCCTTCGACCAGCACGCCATCGACGCGGTAACGCACCTTCAGCCGATTTTCGAACGGCTCTACGTGGATGTCCGACGCGCGCAGTTCGACCGCGCGCTGGATCACCAGGTTGACCAGGCGGATCACCGGCGCTTCGGAAGCGAGATCGCGCAGGTGCTCGATATCGTCCACTGCGCCGCCCTCGCCATCGGCGGTTTCCACGATCGCGCCCATCGCACTGCGGCCCTGGCCGAACCAGCGCTCGACCAGATCATCGATCTCCGCGCGCATGCCCAGCAGCGGCGTGACCGGTACACCCAGTGCCAATTGCACGGCCTGCTGCGGGTAAGGATCGTGGGCGTCGGCCAACCACAGCTGCACGCCGTGTTCATCCAGCGCCAGCGGGCACACGTGGAATTGCTTGAGGAAGCGCAGCGACAGCGGCAGGCCTTCGGCCAGCGCCTGCGGTGGCGATTCAGGCAGCTGCCGTCCTTCCAGCAGCGGCAGGCCCAGCACATCGGCGCTGGCCTGCGCCTGGTCACGTTCGGACACCAGCCCAAGCCGTACCAGCAGCCCAAGCAGGCTGCCACCGGACTCGGCATGCAGCGGCCGCGCACGTGCCAGATCTCCTTCCTTGAGCCGACCACGTGCCAGCAGCGCATCGAGGATGCGGCCTTCAGTGTCGTCGATGGCGGTGGCAGCGAGCGCGTTCACGTGACTCTCCTGTCGATCGTCCCGACTTTAGCAGTTAAGCCGTGGTTTCCACCCTCTCCGGTTCTTCTTTCGTAAAAAGACGAGGCCCGTCACACAGGTGACGGGCCCCGCTTATTCATTTACGACAGTCGGTTATTACTGGGTCGCCAGGATGCTCACCCCGCTGTAAGCGGCCTCACCCACCACCTTGATGTAGTAGGTACCGGCCACCGGCTTGGCCACGCGCACGGTTTCGGTATTGCCCGGGCGGGTCGACTTGGCATCGTTGTCGGTCGCGGTGGGCACGCGGCCCTGCGCCAGGTACACCGACACGTTGCCGCTGCCGCCGTAGGTCAGCACGCTCAGCGTCTTGCCGGCGGCCGCTTCGAAGGTATAGACGGTTTCGCTGGCGGCCGCACCGGCCAGCCCGCCCACGGTCACCTTGTTGGTCAGCGGAATGCCTTCCGGCTCGCAGTTCTCGGTGCACGGCTCCTTCAGCGCAGCATCCAGTGCGGCCTTGGCATCGAGGATGCCGGTACCGATCGGGGTGGCCGCCGGGATGGTCACCGGGAACTTGCGCGCCGACTGCTTGAGCAGGGTTTCCAGCGCGGCCGGGGCCAGCGGCTCCTTGCCCTTGGCGATCAGCGCGCTCTGCACCATGGCAGCCACCGCGGCAACGTGCGGCGAGGACATCGAGGTACCGCCCTTGCCCATCAGCACCCACTCACCGGCGTCCGGGGTGGTTTCCGAACTGGAACCGACCTGCCAGATGTAGCCGTTCGGGTTGCCGTCGACACTGCCGCCACCGCCCGGGGCCGACAGGTCTACCGCGGTGCCGTAGTTGGAGTAATAGGTGATGCCACCGGTGACACGGGTCGCACCCACCGCCACCACGTTGTTGCAGCTGGCCGGACGGTACTTGGACGCGTTGTCGGTTTCGTTGCCGGCCGCGACCACCACCAGGGTGCCGCGCGACACGGCGCCGTTGATCGCGTCCTGGTAGGCGGCATCGCAGGCGCCACCACCACCCAGGCTCATGTTGATGATTTCCGCCGGATTGGTGTTGGCCGGAATGCCCGGCACGGTGCCGCCCGACGCCCAGGTGATGGCGTCGCTGATGTCGGCCAGGGTGCCGCCGCACTTGCCCAGCACGCGCACCGGCAACACCTTGGCCTTGTAGGCCAGGCCTGCCAGGGCACTGCCGTTGTTGGTCACCTCGGCAATGGTGCCGGCCACGTGCGTGCCGTGCCAGGAACTGCCTTCCGGTTCGGAACCGGTGTAGCACTCGTTGGCCGTTTCCACCCAGTCGCCGTAGTCGGTGGCACCCGGTGCGCGGCCATCGTTCGGGCGGCGCGAGGATTCCTTGTCACTGATGAAATCGTAGCCTTCCAGCAGGTTGCTGCCGAAATCCGGCACGCCCGGCAGGATGCCGGTATCGAGCACGGCGACCACGATGCCCTCGCCCTGCGAGAGATCCCACGCGGCCGGTGCATTCACACCACCGGTGGCGTTGAAGAAGTTCCACTGGTACTGCGCGTAGTTGGGATCGTTGGGCACCAGTGCCGGCTGCGCATTGGTGGCACGCAGGTCCGAGCGCTGCAGGCGCACGTTGGCCACCGCGTACTGCACCGACGGATCGGCATTCAGTTCAGCCAGTACCTTCTGCATGTCGGCCGAGCCCAGCCGGGACTTCAGGCGGATCAGGTCGCCACCGGTACCGAGCTTGCGCTCCACCAGCGGGGAAAGTGCCGCAGCACGGCTGGTGGTGCCGCTGCTGACGATGGCACGCGACAGTGCCGACTGCACGACCGAGAGCTTGGTCGAACGATCGCTGGCGGCCGCGGTGCCGTTGCGGTACTTCACGATGATGCCGTCCACGCTCTGCTGGGCAGTGCTGGCCACGCGCGCCGGTTCCTTGGCCACGCCCGGCTTGGCCGCATGCGCCGCACCGACGCCGACAGTCAGCGACAACACGGCGGCAGCCAGCACATTGATGCGAAGGGTCTGCTTCTTGGTCACGTTCGAAATCCTCTTCAAGGTCATGGTTGAGCTTTCCTTCTCCGTCCGTTGCACGGACGGAGCTCACTACGGCCATCACTCCCTGCGACTGCCCTGGCTGGCCCACCAGGGTTGCCATGCCACGCCCCTTTGGCGCTCACTGCTCGACGTGCCGATGGGTTGTCCACCGGCACGTTGTTGCGCACTTACCAGCCGAAGCCGGCACCCACGCCGACCGAGCTGTCATCACTGCTGAAGGCACCACCGACGGTGACCGTGGCGCGATCGCTGATCGCACGCTGGTAGCCCAGCGACATGGCCGACTCGCCGCCCTGGAAACCGATGCCGACGCCGACCCGGTTCTGGGTGCGGATGCCGGCGGCACTGGTGGCCATGTTGAGCATCGCTGCGCTCATCGCGCCCTGGCGGTCGATGCGGCGATCCATGTGGCGCAGGCGTCCATCAACTTCGCCCTTGAACACATCGAAGCTGTCGGTGACTGCCTGCACGCGGCTGTCGGYGTAGCTGTTGGCGGTGGTGATGCCACGATCCAGCTGGCCCTTGTTGACCGCATCGGTTGCGGTGGTACCGGCCGCCACGTTGGTGACCTGGCGTTCGTTGCCCTCACTGCCGACCGAGACGGTGTTGGCGCGATCGGCAACCGAGCCCTGGCCCAGCGCCACCGCATTGGCCGCCGTTGCACTCGCGCCCTGGCCGACAGCGGTGGACGATGCACCGCTGGCGACTGCGCCATCGCCCATCGCGACGGCGTTGACGCCACCGCCTGCGACCAGTGCCGGCTGAGCACTGCCTGCGCTGGCAGCGGTCGGCGTGCCCTGCACACGGGCCGTTGCCGATCCGCCATCCGCCAGGCTCGCGTCGGTGGCAGCCGACGCCGTGGCCACGTTGGACGCGTCTGCGTCCAGCGGGGCGGCCATCGAACGCAGGCTGGCCGCGCCGGAACGCGTGCCGCTGGCGGTGCGACGATCGATCTCGCTGACCTTGCGGTCCAGTGCGCCCAGCGCGTCGCCGACGTTGCTGTAGGTGGACCCCTGGATCACATAGTTCGGCGCGACGAACACGCCCTGCATGCCGACGCTGGCACCGCCGCCGAGGAAGCTGGCGGCATCGCTGAGCGACTGGAACAGCTGCCCACCGTTGATCGCCTGGCGGCTGCCGGAGGCGATGCTGCCGGCGCCGACGTTGTCGATGGTGGTGCCCTGGATACCGGCCAGGGTCAGGCGGTCGCGGCTGGCATCGTCGTAGCCGACCGAGCTGGCCGCGCTGGTTTCAACAGTGGCGATGCGCGAGTCGAAATCACCGACCCGGGTTTCCACCGCACCCACGCGCTGGTTGGTGACGTTGAGCTGTGAACCGGTCACGGCGTCGCTGCTGCCGGCGGCGATGCGGCCATCGGCAACGTTGACGATGCGGCGCGTAGCAGGACCATCAGTGCCGTTGCCGCCACCGACCGACACTACGTTTGCATCCACCGCACGCGCGCCGGCACCGAGTGCCACTGAGTTGCTGCCGGTGACGGCGGCATTGGCGCCTACGGCCAGTGATGCGTTGCCGACGGCGCTGGCGTTGCTGCCCAGTGCATTGCTGCGGTTGCCACTGGCAGTGGCACTGGAGCCCACCGCCACTGCGTTGGTACCGCTGGCAGTGGCGGTGCCGCTGCCGTTGGCACGGAAGTGCCTGCTGGTGGCGTCGGCGGTGGAGGCCACCGCATCCAGCTGGCCCTTGTTCACCGCATCGTTGGCCTGGGTACCGGCGGCCACGTTGGTCACCTGGCGGTTGATCGCGCTGTGGCTGACCCCGGCAGCATCGACCCACTCCTGCGCCGCACCCACCGATACCGCATTGGCACGGTCGGCCAGCGAACCTGCACCGAGCGCCACGCTGTTGTCGGCGTCCTTGGTGGTCCAGGTATTGCTGCCCAGCACGGTGGCATTGGTGGCCTGCGCATAGCTGTTGTAGCCGACCACGGTGGCACCGTCCTCGGTGGCCCATGCCTCGCTGCCGATCGCGGTGGTGTGCTGGCCCGTGCCAACGCTGTTGGCGTCCTGTCCGGCCAGCGCGTTGAAGCCGACCGCCACGCCATTGAGCCCGGTGGTGGCATTGTTGCCCAGTGCGGTACCGAACTGGCCGGCGCGCGCCTGCACGCCGAAACCAGCACCGGCGATCTGCGCGACGGTGCCCTGGCCCACGGCTGTGGACACTTCGGCGGCCTGCGCGCCACTGCCCAGCGCGGTGCCGAAGAAGGCGGACGTGGCACCGGCACCGTAGGAGGTGGACTGCCAGCCGTTGGCCGACGCGAAGTTGCCGACGGCGGTGGCTTCGCGACCATCAGCGGTTGCGCCATAACCGACCGCGGTTGCGGYCAGCCCGTTGGCCTGGGCGATGCCGCCGACGGCGACCGCACCGATGCCCTGCGCCTGGGACTGAGCACCGAGGGCCACACTGGCCGGGCCTGCGCTGCTGCTTTCCACGCCGATGGAAATCGCGCCACCGGCCGTGCTGCTGGCGCTGCTGCCGATCGCCACACCGTCTTCACCACTGGCCAGCGCATTGAAGCCGACGGCGGTGGCGTTGGCCGCGACCGCGGTGGCACCACTGCCGAGCGCACTGGCGCCATTGCCGATCGCATTGGCCGCTTCACCGGCCGCCAGCGCATTGTCACCTTCGACGTAGGCACCGGCATCGCTGTCGGCACTGCCGCTGGCCTGGAAGTGCTTGCTGGTCTTGTCGGCGACACTGGCCACGGCATCCAGCTGGCCCTTGTTCACTGCATCGGTGGTCTCGGTGCCGGCGGCAACATGGGTGACCTGGCGTTCACCGCCCGCGCTGCCGACGGCCACCGTGTTGTCACGGTCGGCCTTCGAGCCCGCACCAAGGGCGACACTGTTGACACCGTTGGCGGTCGCGCTGGCACCCAGGGCGGTGCTGTCAGCCGCATCGGCCCATGCATTCCAGCCGATCGCGGTGGCGTAGTCATCGGTCGCCCAGGCACCGGCACCGAAGGCCGCCGCACCGGTACCGCTGGCACGCGACGGGATCAGGCCGAAGAAGGTGCTGCCGCCGATGGCGACACTCTCTGCGCCACTGGCTTCGCTGGACTGACCGACGGCGACGGCGCCGCTGCCTGCTGCCGCCGCTCCGAAGCCGACAGCCGTGGTGTTGGCACCGGTCGCTGCCGAACCGTAGCCCAGCGCGGTGCCGAGGCGGCCGCTGGCTTCGCTGTAGCCACCGATGGCGGTGGTGCCATCGGCCGAAGCGGCACTGCGGAAACCACTGGCCAGCGACTGCGCACCGCTGGCGACGGCCTCCGCACCGTTGGCGGTGCTGTAGACGCCGCTGGCCTGTGCAGCGGTGCCGGTAGCGGTGGCGCTGATGCCACTGGCTACCGCGCCGTTGCCGAGTGCGGCACTGTCTTCACCGGTGGCCTGCGCGTTGCTGCCTACCGCAGCCGCATTGCTGCCCGTGGCCAGCGTGTTGAAGCCCACGGCGGTCGCGTTGGCGGCCACGGCCGTGGCACCACTGCCGAGCGCGGTGGCGCCATTGCCGATCGCATTGGCCGCTTCACCGGCAGCCAGTGCGTTGTCGCCTTCCACATAGGCACCGGCATCGCTGTCGGCGCTGCCGCTGGCCTGGAAGTACTTGCTGGTCTTGTCCGCCGTAGCGGCGACAGCATCGAGCTGGTTCTTGTTGACCGCATCGGTGCCTTCGGTGCCGGCCGCCACATGGGTCACCTGGCGTTCGCTGCCGGCACTGCCGACGGCCACCGTGTTGTCACGGTCGGCCTTGGAGCCTGCGCCCAGGGCGACGCTGTTGGCACCGTTGGCGGTAGCGCTGGCGCCCAGCGCCGTCGACTCGGCGCCATCGGCCCACGAATTCCAGCCGATTGCAGTGGCGTAGTCGTCGGTGGCCCAGGCACCGGCACCGAACGCCGCTGCGCCGTAGCCACTGGCACGTGATGGCACCAGGCCGAAGAAGGTGCTGCCACCAATGGCCACGCTCTCATCGCCGCTGGCTTCGCTGGAATCACCCATCGCCACCGAGCTGGCGCCCGACGCCGCAGCGAACACGCCGGCAGCGGTGCTGTTGGCACCACTGGCCACGGTGCCATAGCCCAGCGCCGAGCCGAGGCGACCGCTGGCTTCGCTGTAGCCGCCGACTGCGGTGGTGCCGTCTGCAGAGGCTGCCGAACGGAAGCCACTGGCCAGCGACTGCGCACCGCTGGCGACCGCCTCGGCACCGTTGGCCGTGCTGTACACCGCCGTCGCCTGCGCGCCTGCACCGGTCGCGGTGGTGCTGGTTTCGCTGGCCACCGCGCCGCTGCCGAGCGCCGCACTGTCTTCGCCCGTCGCCTGTGCGTTGTTGCCCACCGCAGCCGCATTGCCGCCGCTGGCCAAGCTGTTGAAGCCCACCGCCGTGGCGTTTGCCGCTACCGCTGTTGCACCACTGCCGAGTGCGGTGGCGCCGGTGCCGATCGCATTGGCGGCCTCACCGGCAGCCAGCGCGCTGTCACCTTCCACGTAGGCACYGGCATCGCTGTCGGCGCTGCCGCTGGCCTGGAAGTACTTGCTGGTCTTCGCGCCTTCGGCGGCCACCGCGTCCAGCTGGTCCTTGTTCACCGCATCGGTACCCTGGGTACCGGCGGCCACGTTGGTGATCTGGCGGGTGTTGCCGCCGCCACCGACCGACACGGTGTTGTCGCGGTCGGCAATCGAATCGGCACCCAGCGCCACGCTGTTGGCACCGCGCGATTCAGCCGCATTGCCCAGCGCGGTGCTGTTGATGCCCGGCGCATAGGCGCCGCCACCGACCGCGGTGGAATAGTCGCCGGATGCTTCGGTCGCCAGCAGGCCGAACAACGATCCACCGACGGCCACGGCATTGGTGCCGGTAGCCAGGCTGCCCTGGCCGGTGGCGGTGCTGTAGGCACCGGACGCTTCCGAATCGCCACCAAGCGCGACGCTGTTGGAACCGGAGGCGTTGGCAAAGTTGCCGAAGGCAGTGGCGTTGAATGCCGAGGCGTTGGCGTAACCGCCGATGGCGGTGCTGTAGCCACCGGTCGCTTCGGCACCAATGCCGAATGCTGCCGAAGCGGTGCCACTGGCCACGCTTTCACTGCCGACCGCAGTGGCGGCCTCACCGCTGGCGTTGCTGAAGTAGCCTACCGCCACGGCTTCTTCGCCGCTGGCTTCGGACAGCACGCCGCTGGCGGTGCTGCCAGCGCCGCTGGCCACCGCGGCCGCGCCGAAGGCCGCACTCTGTTCGCCGCTGGCTTCGCTCTCGGCACCATGAGCAGTGGCGTATTCGCCGGTCGCCTGCGCGTTGGCACCGATGGCGCTGGCATTGGCCGCGCTGGCCAGGGCATTGAAGCCGATGGCCTGTGCGTTGCCGGCCAGTGCATTGGCGCCACTGCCGAGGGCGGTTGCGCCGTTGCCGATGGCGTTGGCCGATTCACCCGCGGCCAGCGCGTTGTCACCTTCCACGTAGGCACCGGCGTCGCTGTCGGCACTGCCGCTGGCCTGGAAGTACTTGCTGGTGGTCGCGGCACTGGCTGCAACCGCGTCGAGCTGCGACTTGTTCACCGCATCGGTGGCCTGGGTACCGGCCGCCACACTGGTGATCTGCCGCTCGTTGCCGACGCTGCCCACCGACACGCTGCGGTCGCGGCTGGCCACCGAACCGGCACCCAGTGCAACCGCGTTGTTGCCACTGGCCGTGCTGCCCGCGCCCAGGGCGATCGCACTTTCACCGCCGGCCACCGTGTTGGTGCCGATGGCGATGCTGTTGATGCTGTTGCCCAGCGCCTGGAAGCCCAGCGCAACACTGTTGTCGCCGTAGCTGAAGGCGCCGCGGCCGACGGCGGTGGAACTGGTGCCGTTGGCCCAGCTGTTGTAGCCGATGGAGGTGGCACCATTGGCGCTGGCCCATGCCGCCGGACCAAACGCCGAGGCATTGCGACCGGTGGCCCACGCGCCGGCACCGAAGGCAGTGGCGCCTTCCTCGCTGGCAGTGCTGTAGCCACCCACGGCGGTGCTGTCATCGGCCTTGGCGAAGGCGCTGTCGCCGACGGCGACGGCATAGCTGCCGGTGGCGCGCGACTTGCCGCCTGCCGCGAAGCTGTTGTCGCCGGTGGCCTGTGCCGCATTGCCGAAGGCGCTGCTGCTGGCACCGGTCGCCTGCGCGGCATTGCCGACGGCGGTGGAACCGGCCGAGGCGGTGGTGCCGATCTGCACCGGGTTGCCCTGCTCATCCAGCAGCGGCTGGTTGTATTCGTCGTAGGCCTGGCCGAGGCCACCCACGGCTACCGCACCGTCACCGTCGGCGAAGGTATTGCGACCCAGTGCCACGCTGTCGGCGCCGATGGCCGCAGCGCCTGCGCCCTGTGCCAGCGCGCCGGCACCGATGGCGTTGCTGGCCGAACCCGCCGCTACCGCACCCTCGCCCTCTGCATAGGCGCCAGCATCGCTGCCGCTTTCCGGCTGCGCCTGGAAGAAGCGCGCGGTGGTGTCGGCGGTGCTGGCCACGGCGTCCAGCTGGGCCTTGTTCACTGCATCGGTGGCTTCGCTGCCAGCAGCCACGCTGGTGATCTGCCGCTCGTTGCCGGCACTGCCCACGGCCACGCTGTTGGCGCGCACCGCTTCGGAATTGGCGCCCAGTGCAACGCTGTTGGCACCACGCGCAGTGGCGTAGTAGCCGACGGCGGTGCTCTGCGTGCCACTGGCCCAGGTCTGCGCGCCCAGCGCACTGGCGTTCTCGCCCGGTGCATAGGCGAAGTAGCCCACTGCGACCGACTCGGCACCGGAGGCCTCGGTCAGGCTGCCATTGGCCACGGCCTGGTCGCCGCTGGCGATGGCACCGGCGCCGACGGCCGTGGCCGCTTCGCCACTGGCCTGGGTCTGCACGAAGAAGCCCAGGCCCGGGATCAGATCGGCCGGGCCACCGATGGCCACGCTGCTGGTGCCGGTAGCGTTGCTCTGCGTACCGACGGCCGTGGAGTAGTCGCCGATGGCATTGGAGACAGCACCGAACGCCGACGACTGTGCGCCTGCCGCGTAGGCTCCCACACCATACGCCGACGCTGCGAAACCACCGGCATCGGCGCTGGCGCCGACGGCGGTACCACCGACCCCGGCACTGGTGGCGCCGGTCTCTACCGGCACGCCACCACTGGTGATCAGCGGATTGCCATCGGCATCCACCGCAGCACCGCCGACGGCGACGCTGCCCGGGCCGACTGCCTGCGCGTTGTTGCCGAAGGCCGCGCTGTTCTGGCCAGATGCAAGCGCGTTGTTGCCGACCGCAGTGGCGTTCTGCGCGACGGCGGTCGCACCTGCACCGACGGCGGTCGTACCGTTGCCGATCGCATTGGCAGCTTCGCCAGCGGCGAGCGCGTCATCTCCCTCGGCCAACGCACCGGCATCGCTGTTGCTGCTGCCGGTGGCCTGGAATCGCTTGGCGGTGGTATCGGCTACCGCTGCCACGTCGTTCAACTGAGCGACGTTGACCGCATCGGTATCTTCGGTACCGGCGGCAACACTGGTGATCTGCCGGGTCAGGCCGTAGTCGACCGCACCCACCGACACGGTATCGACGCGGTCGGCCAGCGAGCCGGCGCCCAGCGCCACGCTGCCGGTAGCCACGGCCGCCGAATTGGAACCCAGCGCGGTGCTGTATTCGCCCACCGCCGTGCTGAACGCACCGACGGCAATCGACGCTTCGTTGGCGGCGGTCGCACCACGGCCCAGCGAGGTGCTGCCGGGGCCCATCGCCACGGCGCCCGCGCCGACCGCGGTAGCGCCATCGGCGCTGGCTTCGGACAGTGCACCCAACGCGGTGGCTGCACCGTTCTCGCTGGCGGCCACGGCACTTGCACCTACCGCCGTATCGCCAAGGCCGAAGGCGGCCGCACTCTGCCCGACCACTACGCTGGCATCACCCAAGGCGAGCGCGTTCTGGCCGAAAGCACTGGCACCAAGTCCTGCGGCAATCGCCTGGGTGCCGACCGCGGTGGTGGCGTTGGCCAGCGACTGGCTGCCACTACCGACCGCGATGGCGCCCTGGCCTTCGATCTTTGCCGCGTCGCTGTCATCACCAGCGCCATCGGCCTTGAAATAGCGGCTGCCCTCGGCGGCCGCCTGCGCAAGCGCGGCCTGCGTGGCGCGCGCCTGTGCATCCAGCTGTGCCTTGTTCACCGCATCGGTGGCGGCGGTACCGGCGGCGACATTGGTCACCTGCCGTTCCTTGCCGGCATCACCGACAGAAACGGTGTTGGCGCGCGTTGCCTTGGAACCGGCGCCCAGCGCCACGCTGTTGGCGCCGGTGGCGCTGGTACCCGCACCAATCGCCACCGCGTTGCTGCCCTTGGCGCTGGCACTGCCATCGACCACGCACTTGTCCAGCACCTTGCTGTTGAGCACCACGCAGTTCGCGCTGCCCCCAATCTCGACCGACTGCGCCGCAGCGATGCCGGTCATGCCCAGTCCCATTGCCAAGGCCAGCGCTGCAGCCAGTCGTGCCGGCGCGGCATCGGTCGCACCGCGGCGCTGGTCGACGACCCCGCCTGATGAGCTGGAAGAGGCCAGTTCCGAGGCCACCACCAACTGACCCAATGCTTTGTTCCAGACCTTGCGATAAATCCGATTCATCGGTACGGCTCCTGATTGGACTGGTTTTGGGCAAAGCAACGCCACCGCCGAGCCTTCGTGGCCCAACGTCCCCTGGGGGCGTTTATTCGCGTGATTTACTGCGGGTATTGCCGAACGGCGCGCAGGGACAGAAAACCGAGCGCATGCGCCGTGCGGTTACTGCGGGATGAACAGATTTGAAACGGGGGTCAAGTGTTAACGGCATCTTTGCGGATCGTCAAGAGTTTGACGCAGCAAAACCCATTGCCGTGAAGCAGTTCACTGTTTCACTTGTTTATGTACGCATTTTGTTAGGCGCGCGTGAGGAAATCCTCACTTATGAAAACGCATGTAACTGATGGCCAGTTCAGGAGTTTCCGTATGGACAARGAAAAACCCGCCGGTTTCCCGGCGGGTTCTCCATACGCGATGGCATCGTCAGYTGCGCAATGCGCGTGCGATCAACCGCACCACACCCGTGCGTTGCGGAACATGCGCATCCACGGTGAATCGCCCTGCCACTCGGACGGGGCCCAGCTCAGGTTGAGCGCGCGCGGGGTGCGCTCCGGGTGCGGCATCATGATGGTCACCCGGCCGTCGGTGCTGGTCAGGCCGGTGATGCCGTCGGGCGAGCCGTTCGGGTTCAGCGGGTACTGGCTGGCGACGTTGCCGTTGCCATCGATGTAGCGCAGTGCGACACGGGCTGTGGCCTGGTCGACGGCGTTGTCGAACACCGCCTGGCCTTCGCCATGTGCCACCGCCACCGGCAGGCGCGACCCGGCCATGCCACGCAGCAGGATCGACGGCGACTCCACCACTTCCAGCAGCGCGGTGCGGGCTTCGAACTGCTCGCTGGCGTTGCGGCGGAACTGCGGCCAGTGTTCGGCACCGGGGATGATGTCCTTCAGCTGGCTCATCATCTGGCAGCCGTTGCACACGCCCAGGGCGAAGCTGTCCTCGCGCGCGAAGAACGCGGCGAAGGCATCACGCAGCGCGGTACGCTCGAGGATCGAGGTCGCCCAGCCGCGGCCGGCACCGAGCACATCGCCGTAGCTGAAGCCACCGCAGGCAACCAGGCCGGTGAAGTCCTGCAGCGCCACGCGGCCTTCGATGAGGTCGCTCATGTGCACGTCGAACGCGCGGAAGCCGGCACGTTCGAAGGCGTTGGCCATTTCGATCTGGCCGTTGACGCCCTGTTCGCGCAGGATCGCAACGCGCGGACGCGCCCCGGTCTGCACGAACGGTGCGGCAACATCCTCATTGGGATCGAAGCTCAACTTCGGCTTCAGGCCCGGCGCGGTAAAGGCGCGGGCGATCTCGCGCTCGGCATCGGCGTTGGCCGGATTGTCGCGGCGCTTCTGCATCGCGTGGGTGACCGACCACCAAGCATCGAACAGCGCTTCCCAGCGCCATTCGGCCAGCGAATCACCACCCAGCGACACCCGCACCACCGGCGCAGTGGTCGGCTTGGCGATGCGCTGTGCGCACTCGGTCAGCGCATGGCGCTCGACCAGGTCGGCGAACGCGGCGCGGTCTTCGCGGGCGATCTGCACAACGGCGCCCAGCTCTTCATTGAACAGGCTGCGGAACGGGTCATCGCCCCAGGCATCGAGGGTGATGTCCAGGCCCAGGCGCGAGGTGAAGGCCATTTCGCACAGCGCGGCGAACGCACCACCGTCGCTGCGGTCGTGGTACGCGCGCAGCAGGCCGGCCTGGCGTGCATCGCGGATCAGCTCGAAGAAGCCACGCAGGCGCTGCGGGTCGTCCAGGTCCGGGGCGGCACCGGCGAAGGCCGGCAGGTCGCCGTGGTCGGCATGCACCTGGGCCAGGATCGAACCGCCCAGGCGCTGCTTGCCGGCACCGAGGCCAATCAACCACAGCTCGCTGTCGATATCGCGGTCCAGCAGCGGGGTCAACTGCTGGCGCGCATCGGACACCGGCGCGAACGCGGTGATGACCAGCGACACCGGCGACACGCTCTTGTGCGCCTGCCCCTGGTCGTGCCACTGCGCCTGCATCGACAGCGAGTCCTTGCCCACCGGGATGCTGATGTCCAGCTGCGGGCACAGTTCCATGCCCACCGCCTTCACCGCGTCGTACAGCAGCGCGTCTTCGCCCGGGTGGCCGGCAGCGGCCATCCAGTTCGCCGACAACTTGACTTCATCCAGCGCATCGACCGGGGCCGCGCACAGGTTGGTCAGTGCTTCGCCAACGGCCATGCGGGCCGMGGCCGCCGCGTCCAGCAGCGCCAGCGGCGTGCGTTCGCCCAGTGCCATCGCCTCGCCGGCCACGCCGTCGAAATCGGCCAGGGTGATCGCCACGTCGGCCACCGGCAGCTGCCACGGGCCGACCATCTGCTCGCGCGCGGTCAGGCCGCCCACGCTGCGGTCGCCGATGGTGACCAGGAAGTTCTTGGAAGCCACGGTCGGGTGTGCGAGCACGCGCAGCCCGGCTTCCTGCAGATCCAGGCCACCGGTCTTCAATGCCGGCCAGCGCGGTGCCGGCGGGTGCGCGGTATCGCGGTGCATCTTCGGCGGCTTGCCGAACAGCACGTCCATCGGCAAATCGATGGGCGCATCGGCCGGGATGTTGCCCGGCACGGCACCATAGGCCACCACCAGGTGTTCGGCTGCGGTGGCGACACCGACCGCAGCGAACGGGCAGCGCTCGCGCGCGCACAGCGCGGCGAATTCAGCCAGGCGCTCCTGCGCCACGCCGAGCACGTAGCGCTCCTGCGACTCGTTGCACCACAGCTGCATCGGCGACAGCGACGGATCGTCGGTGGGCACCTTGCCCAGGTCGATGATGCCGCCCACGCCGGAATCGTGCAGCAGTTCGGGAATGGCGTTGGACAGGCCACCGGCACCGACGTCATGGAAGAACTTGATCGGATTGTCAGCGCCCATCGCCACGCAGCGATCGATGACCTCCTGGCAGCGACGCTCCATTTCCGGGTTGTCGCGCTGCACGCTGGCGAAGTCCAGGTCCTCGGCGCTCTCACCGGAAGCGACCGAACTGGCGGCACCGCCGCCGAGGCCGATCAGCATCGCCGGGCCGCCGAGCACGATCACGGCATCGCCGTCCTGCAGCAGGATCTTGTCGACCTGCACGCGATCGATGGCGCCGAGGCCACCGGCCAGCATGATCGGCTTGTCGTAGGCGCGCACGAGGTCGGCGCCTTCCGGCAGTTCGAAACTGCGGAAGTAGCCGAGCAGCGCCGGGCGGCCGAATTCGTTGTTGAACGCGGCGCCGCCGAGCGGGCCGTCGGTCATGATCTCCAGCGCCGGGGCCATGCGCGGGTTCAGCGCACGCGGCGCTTCCCACGGCTGCGGCAGCTCGGGAATGCGCAGGTGCGAGACCGAGAATCCGCTCAGGCCGGCCTTCGGCTTGCCGCCACGACCGGTCGCACCTTCGTCGCGGATTTCACCACCAGCGCCGGTCGACGCGCCCGGGAACGGCGCGATCGCGGTCGGGTGATTGTGCGTTTCCACCTTGATCTGGAACGCGCTGGGCACCTGCGGTTCGCGGCGATACTCGCCGCTGGCCGGGTCCGGGCGATAGCGCGAGGCCGGATGGCCTTCGATCACCGCCGCGTTGTCGCTGTACGCGCTGAGCGTGTGCTGCGGGGTCTGCTGGTGGGTGTTCTTGATCATCCGGAACAGCGAGCGGTCCTGCTCCTGGCCGTCGATGGTCCAGCTGGCGTTGAAGATCTTGTGCCGGCAGTGCTCGGAATTGGCCTGCGCGAACATCATCAGTTCCACGTCCGACGGCGACCGGCCCAGCGCGGTGAAGCGCTCGCGCAGGTAGTCGATCTCGTCCTGCGCCATGGCCAGGCCGAGGCGCTGGTTGGCGGCCTCCAGCTGGTCCACCGGCACGCGCTCCAGCTCGCCACGGGCCGGGGTCGAGAACAGGGAGTGGCCCTGATCGACGCGCTCCAGCACCGACTGCGTCATCGGGTCGTGCAGCACCTTGACCAGCGCCTGCTGGGCGGCAGCCTCGGTCGGCCAGCCCTGCACGTCGATGCGCAGGCCACGCTCGACCCGGCTCACCGGCTGGCCGGCACCGCGGACCAGCTCGCTGGCCTTGCTCGACCACGGCGACAGCGTGCCCAGGCGCGGCACCACGATGCGGCTGACCGCACCGTCAGCAACCGCCTCGGACTGCGGGCGGGCTTCCAGGATGCGGCACAGGGTATCGACGTCGGGGGCGGCAGTGCCCTCGGCCTGCACGAAGTAGACGTGCCAGGCACCGCTGATGCGCAGGGAGGGAGCGATGGACTGCAGGCGGGATTCAAGACGTTCGCGGCGGAACGGCGACAGGGCGGGCGCGCCCTCGAGGACCATCATGTCCGGGGAACCGTAGTTGGGAAACGGGCCCGACATTGTACCGGAAGCGGGGATAGGCTTCGGCCGGGCGGCGCCCGGCACCCGCCGAAGCGGTAGTGCCGGCCGCTGGCCGGCAACCTCAACAGCAACAGCCGAAGCAACAGCAGAAGCTGGCATTCCGTGGGATGGCAGGGTGGGTCCGGTTGCAGGGGACGCCGTGAATCCGTCCATGGAGGCTCGGTCGCCGCATCCATGCGGCTCACGCCCCCGCAACCGGACCCACCCCGCCTTCGACAGATTTCCGCGATCTGCGGTAGATCCACGCCATGCGTGGATGCTCTGCGGTAATGCCGGCCACTGGCCGGCAACCAGGGAACATCAGAAATCAGGCATTGAAGAGCGCAGCGACCGGCTTCTGCTTTTGATTTTCTGTTCTGTCTTCCGTGGCTGACCGCACAGGAACCTGTCCGTGGCCGGGCGGGTGGGGTCAGGCGGGGTGTCCGCGGCATGGATGCCGCGGCCAAGCCCCCATGGACGGGTTCACGGCGTCCCCGCCTGAGCCCACCCGCCCGGCCCACCCCCAGAAATACGCTGTTCGCGGCAAGCCCCAGCCACGAGGGGGCTCCGCCGCTGGCCGCCGACCCCGCGCCAGCGCCGCTCTCCGCCAAATCCCCGAACCATGCACTCGCTCACGGATTGACCACGCAATTGATGACAACGTTGTCCCCACCTGGCGCCGGACTCTCTCCCCGGCCCACCAGGTACCTCCGTCCGCCCCCTCCGTCGCCTTCCCGGGTGACGTCCGGACCCTGCGTTACGTGCGGCGCCGTCTTGGCCCGCGCGCCAACCATCGATCGGAGACACACCATGTACGACCCGCTTGTGCAGAGTGCCGATGTACGCAGTGCCCACCCTTCCCTTCATCGCTGTCGCCCGCGCCGTCTGGCCTGGCTGCTGGCCCTGGCCGGGGCGGTCACCCTGCCCGGCCTGGCCCAGGCCGCCAGTTGTGCCGGCGTGGCCGAATGGGACCAGGCCAAGATCTACCGCAGTGGCGACACCCTGCAGAAAGGAGGGGTCCTCTACCGGGCGAACCAGGACATCTGGAATGCGCCGCCGGACCATCCGGCCGGGGCGCCCTACTACACCAACCTCGGCGCCTGCGACGGCGGCGGGGCCAACCAGCCGCCGGTGGTCAGCCTGACCTCGCCGGCCAACGGCGCCACCTTCAGCGCCGGCAGCACGGTCAACGTGACCGCCAACGCCAGTGATGCGGACGGCAGCGTCAGCAAGGTCGAGTTCTTCCGCGATGGCAGTTCGCTGGGCATCGACACCAGCGCGCCGTACAGCGCCAGCTGGGCCAACGCCAGCGCCGGCAGCCACACCCTGCGCGCGGTCGCCACCGACAACAACAATGCCACCGCCAGCACCGCGACCATCACCATCACCGTCAACGCAGCCAGTGGCGATACCACCGCGCCCAGCGTGCCCGGTGGCCTGGCCGTGGGTACCCGCACCGCCAACAGCATCGCCCTGAGCTGGAGCCCGTCCACCGACAACACCGGCGGCAGCGGCCTGGCTGGCTACGACGTGTACCGCAATGGCAGCCTGGTCGGCTCGCCGTCCAGCGCCAGCTATGTCGATGGCGGCCTGACTGCATCGACCAGCTACAGCTACCGCGTGCGTGCCCGCGACAACGCCGGCAATGCGTCGGCACAGGGCACGGCAGTGACCGCCAGCACCCTGGCCGGCGACGGTGGCACCACCGGCAAGCGGGTCATCGGTTACTTCACCCAGTGGGGCATCTACGGCCGCAACTACCGGGTCAAGAACATCGACAGCAGCGGTTCGGCCGCGCGCCTGACCCACATCAATTACGCCTTCGGCAACGTGCGCAACAACCGCTGCGAAGTGGGCGTCACCCAGCCGTCGGATCCGAACAGCGGAGCCGGCGGCGATGCCTTCGCCGACTACACCAAGGCCTTCGGTGCCGGCGAAAGCGTGAGCGGCAGCGCCGATACCTGGGACCAGCCGCTGCGCGGCAACTGGAACCAGCTCAAGCAGCTCAAGGCCAAGTACCCGGGCATGAAGGTGCTGATCTCGCTGGGTGGCTGGACCTGGTCGCGCGGCTTCTCCAGCGCGGCGCAACCGGCCAACCGCCAGGCCTTCGTCGCTTCGTGCATCGACGCCTACATCAAGGGCAACCTGCCGGTGACCGACGGTGCCGGTGGCCCCGGTGCGGCGTTGGGGGTGTTCGATGGCATCGACATCGACTGGGAATACCCGGTGGCCTGCGGTATCGCCTGCGGCACGCCCGAGGACAACGCCAACTTCACCGCGCTGATGGCCGAATTCCGCCGCCAGCTCGATGCGGTGCGCCCGGGCCTGCTGCTGACGGTGGCAGTCGGCGCCGGCATCGACAAGATCCGCGTCACCGATCCGGCCGCGTACCACCCGTACCTGGACTACATCAACGTGATGACCTACGACTTCCACGGCGCGTGGGATGCGAAGACCAATCACCAGTCGGCGCTGTTCGATTCGCCGAATGATCCGTCCACCGGCGACCAGAAGCTGTACAACAGCAACGACGCCATCGAGGCCTTCATCAGCCGTGGTGTTCCCGCCGCCAAGCTCAACCTGGGCATCGGTTACTACGGGCGCGGCTGGACCGGGGTGACCAACGCCAACAATGGCCTGTACCAGAGCGCCACCGGTGCGGCACCGGGTACCTACGAGGCTGGCATTGAAGACTGGAAGGTGCTGAAGAACCTGGCGTGGCCGAGCTACACCGACAACACCGCCGGTGCCACCTGGATCTACAACGGCAGCACGTTGTGGAGCTTCGATACCCCGGCCAACATCACCCGCAAGATGGGCTACGTGAAGACCCAGGGACTGGGCGGTGCGTTCGTCTGGGAGTTCAGCGGCGACGATGCGCAGGGCACGCTGACCAAGGCGGTCAGTGATGGGTTGAAGTAAAAAAAAAGCCGGGGGCGCACTGCGTCCCCGGCTTTCTGTCTGATGCATCCGCCGGGCATGGCCCGGCGCTACCCGCCCATCCACGGTAGCACCGGGCCATGCCCGGCGGCGTTTCAATCAGCGCTTGGCCGACAGCTTCTCCAGCGCAGCACGCAACTGCGCCGGCGGCAGGTAGCCGCCGAGCTGGGTGCCATCGGGCGCGAAGATCGCCGGCGTGCCATTCACGCCCAACTGCTGGCCCAGGGCGTACTGCATCGCCACCGGGTTGGTGCAGTTCTTCGCTGCCACCGTGCCACCACGCTTGGCATTGGTCAGCGCCTGGCGGCGATCGGCCGCGCACCAGACCGAGATCATGTCGGTGTAATCCTTGCTGCCCAGCCCCATGCGCGGGAAGGCCAGGTATTCGACGGTGATGCCGTTGCGGTTGAGCTCGGCGATGTCCTGGTGCAGCTTGCGGCAGTAGCCGCATTCGATGTCGGTGAACACGCTGATGGTGTACTTCGCGTTCGGCGCGGCGAACACGATGCGGTCGCCATGGTTGGCCTTGGCCAGCAGGTCGCGACGGTAGCCCAGCAGGCCTTCGCTGTTGGCCGGGCTCTTGGCGCGGGTGTCGTAGGGCTGCGACTGGAACAGGTAGCGGCCGTCGTCGGAGACGTACAGCAGCTGGCCGGAGACCACCACTTCACGGAAGCCCGGGAAGGGCGCGGCACCGATGTAGTCCACCTGGAAGCCGGGGTTGAGCTCGGTCAGCGCCTTGCGCACGGCCTGCTCGGCCGGAGCATTGGCCGTGGCGGCAGGGCCGGCCTTGGCTGCCGCTGCAGCGGGGGCCTTTGCGGCGGGCGGGGCGGGCTGGGCGCAGGCACTCAGGCTGAGCGCGCCGAACACGGCGGCGATGGCGAATCGGAGCATGGAGCAGTCCGCAGCAGAAAGAAGACCCCGGATTCTGACACAGCCATCCTGAGCGGTCCGCGATGCCGCGCACAGGCCCGGCAGGGGTTCAGCCGCGGGCTCAGCCGCGTGGATGATGGCGGGCGTGCAGTTTCTGCAGGTGTTCGCGTGCGACCAGCGTGTAGATCTGCGTGGTGGACAGCGAGCTGTGGCCCAGCAGCATCTGCAGCGCGCGCAGGTCGGCGCCACGGTTCAGCAGGTGGGTGGCGAAACTGTGCCGCAGGCCATGCGGACTGATCCGCGCCGGGTCGATACCGGCCACCGCCGCATAGCGCTTGACCAGGTGCCAGAACGCCTGGCGGGTCAAGCCATGCAGCGCCGGTTCGATGAACAGCGGCGTCTGCCCGTCGGCCAGCGCCTGCACCTTGCCCTTCCCCACCAACTGCGGTCGCGACTGCTGCAGGTAGCGTTCCAGCCAGTACTGCGACTCCTCGCCCAGCGGCACCAGGCGTTCCTTGCTGCCCTTGCCGGTCACCCGCAGCACGCCCTGGCGCAGGTTCACCGCCGTGGCGGGCAACAGCACCAGCTCGCTCACCCGCAGCCCGGCGGCGTACATCAGCTCCAGCATGGCGCGGTCGCGCAGGCCGAGCGGACTGTCGATATCCGGTGCCGCCAGCAGCGCGTCGATCTGGCTCTCTGCCAGTGCCTTGGGCAGCAGCCGTGGCAGCTTCGGCGGGTCCAGCAGCGCGCTGGGATCCTCGCTGCGTTCGCCACGCCGCACGGCATCGGCAAAGAACGCGCGCAGCGCCGACAGCAACCGCGCGTTGCTGCGCGGCGACCAGTTGTGGCGGGTGCGCCAGGCCAGGTAATCGAACAGACCGGCGCGTTCAACACCGGCCAGACCACCGTCGCGCCCGTCACACCAGCGCGCCAGGCCTTCAAGGTCGCGGCGATAGCTGTCCAGGGTGGCGCGGGCCAGACCGTGCTCGGCCCAGATCGCATCGAGGAAACGCTGGATGCGCTGGCTGTCCTCGCCGCGCAGCTCCGGGAGTTGCTGGACCAGCTGACGACGTTCGGTGGGAGTGGAAGTGACGGCCATGCACGCAGGATACGAGGCCAACTGCGGGCACGGCCAGCATTGCGTATGCTCGGCACATGTCGAGCCCCGCCACCGATGCGGCCCACGTCGCCGCTGATACGCCCCGCCCGCGCGCGCTGCTGCTGTGGCGCCTGCTGGCGATGATCTATGACGCGCTGCCGGTGCTGGCCTTGTGGATGCTGGCCGGCACGGCCTTCACCCTGGCCTATACGTTCAGCGGCCATGCGCAGCGCGACAACATCGCGCCTTTCAGTGCCTGGCAATGGCTGTTGTGGGCGGTGTGCTGGGCCATGACCGGGTGGTATGCCACCGCCAGCTGGCGGCGCGGTGGGCAGACGCTGGGCATGCGCCCGTGGCGCTTGAAGCTGGAATCACGCGATGGCACGCCGTTGCGACGCGGCCAGCTGTGGCTGCGCTTCGCGGTGGCCACGCTGTCGTTGCTGCTGGGCGGATTGGGCTTCTGGTGGGCCTTGGTGGATCGCCAGCGGCTGACCTGGCACGACCGCGCGAGTGCCACGCAGCTGCTGCGGATGCCGAAGCGCTGACCTGTCCTGGCAGCGCCGGGCCATGCCCGGCGGACGCGGGATATCGCACACCTTCGCCGGGCGTGGCCCGGCGCTACCGGAATCAGCCCGATTTGCGCCGGAACAACAACCCGGACACGGCCAGCATCACGATCGGCGGCAGCGCATAGGCAATGCGGTAGTCGAACTTGAGCGCACCGGCCATGCGGCCGAAGAACAGCTGCAGCAGCCAGAACGCCAGCGCGAACAGGATGCCCAGGAACAAGCGCTTGCCCATGCCGCCACTGCGCAGCGAACCGAACGCGAACGGCACCGCCGCCAGACACAGCGCCAGCACATTCAACGGATAGAACCAGCGGCTCCAGTACACATCCTCGTAGTCGCGTGCATCCAGCCCGTTGCGCTCGCGGTAGGCGATGCTGGTGCTCAGCTCGGACACGCTGAGGTTGCGCGGCTTGGCGATGCCGGTGGCCAGGGCGCCGGCATCCAGCTTGGAATTCCACGGCTCACGGGCCGCTTCCTGGCGCGTTGCCGAGCGCTCGCCGAAGGTGTCACGGCGCACGCCGGTCAACACCCAGCCATCCTTGTCATGCTCGGCGGTGGCCGCATGGGTCAGCGTACCGATCCGACCCTCTTCGTCGATCTTGTACAGGCGCACGTCACGCAGAATCAGCCGGGTGCCCTTGTCGCCGACCAGCTGTTCTTCGCCACTCTGTGCGTTGAGGAACGTGTCACCTTCACGCGCCCACAGGCCGGAGTAACGCGCCACCGCCATGTCGGTGCCCCACTTGGCACTCATCTTCAGCGAATCGGCGCGGTTCTGGCCCCACGGCCCCAGAGTCTCGGCGCTGATCACCATCAGCCCGGTCAGCAGCGACAGGGCGATCGCCACCGACACGCTCAGGCGCTTGCGCGACAGGCCCAGCGCGCGCAGCGCCGTCAGCTCCGAGGTCGCGGCCAACTGGCCCAGGCCCATCAGCGCGCCGATCACCGCCGCGGTCGGGAACATCGTGTAGGCCCGGCGCGGCACGGTGTACAGCACCCAGGCGGCAGCATGGCCCAACGAATAGCCGTTCTTGCCGATGTCCTTGAACTCACCGGAGAAGGCCATCAGCACGTCCAGGCCCACCAGCACCGCCCAGGTCAGCAGCACGGTACCCAGCACTGCCCGGCCCAGGTACAGATCGAAACGCATCGGTCGCAGCATCATGCGCGGGCTCCCTTCGGGCGGGCCATGCGGCCGTCACGCGCGTACATCCAGATCGCCAGTGCCAGCAGCGGCAGGGTCAGCCACCACAGGCCAAGCGCCGGCGGAATCTGGCCATTGGCGATCCAGCCACTGCCGATGAACATCAGGTTGGTACCGACCATGTAGGCCATCAGGGCCAGCATCATCCGCCCATAGCGCTGCTGGCGCGGCGAACTGCGTCCCAGCGGCACGGTCAGCAGGGCAAAGGCCAGTGCGATCAGCGGCGGCGCCAGGCGACGGTGCAGCTGTGCCTGGGCCTCGGGGCGCTTGTCACCGAACAGCGCGGTGGTCGGCATCAGTTCGGGGTCATCACTCTTGCGGGCCTCACTGCCGTCGGGCAGCGCCACATCGTTGCGGGCGAAGGTCGCCAGGCGGTAGTCCAGTGCGCCGGCCGCCGGCCCTTCCAGCTGGTGGCCATCATCCAGTTCGAGGAAACGCTGGCGGGCGCCTTCGAAGTACATGCGGCCGCTGGCGGCGGACACCACTTCAAGGCGATCCTCCTTCTGCCGCTGCAGGAACACCCGGCCCAGCTGGCTGCCATCGGGCGAGATCGAGGCGACATAGACCACGCCGCCATTGGGCAGCGGGGTGAACCGGCCCGGCTCCAGGCCGGCCATCAGCACGCTGCGGTTGGCGTCCTGCACCATCTGTTCGGCGGTGCGCCCGGCCCAGGGGCCGAGCCACAGCGAACAGGCGCCGACCACCGCGATCACCGGCAGCACCAGCATCAGCAGGGGCTTGAGCAGGCGCCGGGGGCCGACACCGATGGCGGTGATGACCGCCATTTCCGAGTCGCGGTAGAGGCGGGCAATGGCCAGCAGCAGGCCCAGCATCAGCGCCAGCGGCAGGATCAGCGGCATGTAGACGATGAACTGCAGGCCCAGCTGCGAGAACAGCAGCTTGGCCGGCAGCCGCCCGTCGGCGATGTTGCCGAGGATGTCCACCAGCACGCCGCCCACGCTGACCACCAGCAGGACGATCAGGGTAGCCAGGAAACTCTGGACGAAATCGCCCAATAGATAGCGGTCGAGCTTCAACATGGGGCGGTGGTTTAAACTCTCAGGTTCGTTCGCGGTGCCGCCCAGTCTAGCGTCTGGGCGTAAACGGTCCGCGATTGTACGGACTTGCCAATGGAATCTGCTCAATGGCTCTCGAATTCACCCTGAACCACCTCGCTGCGGCTTCGGCCGCCGTTGACTGCATCGTCGTCGGCGCCTATGCCGACCATACCCTGACTGCGTCCGCGCAGGCACTGGATGCTGCAAGCGGTGGCCGCCTGGCCGCCCTGGCCCAGCGCGGCGACCTGTCCGGCAAGACCGGCGCCACCACCCTGCTGCACGACCTGCCGGGCGTGACCGCCCCACGCGTGCTGGTGGTCGGCCTCGGCGATGCCGCCCGATTCGGCGTGCCGCAGTACCTGAAGGCRGTCGGCGATGCCGTGCGCGCGCTGAAGGCCGGCGCTGCCCGCAGCGCACTGTTTACCCTGTCCGAAGTGGCAGTGAAGGACCGCGACGCGGCCTGGGCGATCCGCCAGGCGGTGATCGCCGCCGACCACGCGGCCTACCGCTACACCGCCACCCTGGGCAAGAAGAAGGCCGACGATGCCGGCCTGGCCCAGCTGGCCATCGCCGGTGATGACGCGCAGGCCCTGGCCCAGGGCCAGGCCATCGCCGCCGGTGTCGAGTTCGCCCGCGAGCTGGGCAACCTGCCGCCGAACTACTGCACCCCGGCCTATCTGGCTGAAGTGGGCGTGAAATTCGCCGGCGAGCATGACGGTGCCGAAGCCGAGATCCTCGACGAGACCCAGATGGAAGCGCTGGGCATGGGCTCGCTGCTGGCCGTGGCCCGTGGCTCGGCCAACCGCCCGCGCCTGGTCGTGCTGAAGTGGAGCAATGGCGGCGACGCCAAGCCCTACGTGCTGGTCGGCAAGGGCATCACCTTCGATACCGGTGGCGTCAACCTGAAGACCCAGGGCGGCATCGAAGAGATGAAGTACGACATGTGCGGTGGCGCCAACGTCATCGGCACCTTCGTCGCCGCGGTCAAGGCCAAGCTGCCGTTGAATCTTGTGGTGGTGGTCCCGGCGGTGGAAAACGCCATCGACGGCAATGCCTACCGTCCGTCCGACGTCATCACCTCGATGTCGGGCAAGACCATCGAAGTGGGCAACACCGACGCCGAAGGCCGCCTGATCCTGTGCGACGCACTGACCTACGCGCAGCGCTTCGAGCCGCAGGCGCTGGTCGATGTGGCCACCCTGACCGGTGCCTGCATGGTCGCCCTCGGCCACCAGACCGCAGGCCTGATGAGCAAGCACGACGACCTGGCCAACGAGCTGCTGGCTGCTGGCGAGCAGGTCTTCGACCGCGCCTGGCGCCTGCCGCTGTGGGACGAGTACCAGCCGATGCTGGATTCCAGCTTCGCCGACGTCTACAACATCGGCGGCCGCTGGGCCGGTGCCATCACCGCCGGCTGCTTCCTGTCGCGCTTCGCCGAAGGCCAGCGCTGGGCCCATCTGGACATCGCCGGCGTGGCCAGCGATGAAGGCAAGCGTGGCATGGCCACCGGCCGGCCGGTCGGCCTGCTGAGCCAGTGGTTGCTGGACCAGGTCGCCCGCGCCTGACGCTGTACCTGACCCTGGCCGGCAACCGCCGGCCGGGGCCTCGCCGGTCCAGCCGCCACCCGGCATGGATCGGCACCTGCCTCACCTGGATGCCGCCATGCCCCGCGCCGACTTCTACCTGATCGCCAAGCCCCGTTTCCTGACCGAGCCGTTGCGCCTGGTCTGCGAGCTGGCGCGCAAGGCCAACGACGCCGGGTTGTTCATCCTGGTCCTCGCCCGCGACCAGGCCCAGGCCGAAGAACTTGACGAACTTCTCTGGTCATTCGACGACGATGCCTACATTCCGCACCAGATCGTAGGTGAGGACGTGGACGAGGAAGAAGCCCTGGTACTGATCGCCCCGCCCGGCGGCGAGGCGCCCGTGCGGCCGCTGGTGATCAACCTGCGCGACGAACCCTGGCTGGGCCAGTGCGAGCGCGTGCTGGAAGTGGTCCCGGCCGATCCGGAAGCGCGCGAACCGCTGCGCGAGCGCTGGCGCCAGTACAAGACCGCCGGCTACGACCTGAACAAGCACGACATGTAAGCCCTGCGAGGACCCCTTGATGCGCCTGCTGATCGCCCTGATTCTTCCCTGGCTGTCCTTTTTCACCATCGGCCGGCCGTTTGCCGGCATCGTCTGCCTGATCCTGCAGATCACCCTGATCGGCTGGCTGCCCGCCGCGATCTGGGCTGCCTATTCGGTCAGCCAGTACCACACCGACCAGAAGATCCGGCGCACCCTCGGGTCGCGCTGATCTCCCTTCCCGCCTTGATGACTGGTTCCCCCGCATGACCCAACTCGCCTCCAGCTACGACCCGAAGTCCTTCGAGACCGACCTCTACGAGGCCTGGGAGAAGGCCGGCCATTTCAAGCCGTCCGGCAAGGGCGAGCCGTACACCATCCTGCTGCCGCCGCCGAACGTGACCGGCACCCTGCACATGGGCCATGCCTTCCAGCAGACCCTGATGGATGCGCTGGTGCGCTACCACCGCATGCGCGGCTACGACACGCTGTGGCAGGTCGGTACCGACCACGCCGGCATCGCCACCGAGATGGTGGTCAGCCGCAACCTGGCGCTGGAAGGCAACGGCGAGACCCGCGATTCGCTGGGCCGCGAGGGCTTCATCGGCAAGGTGTGGGAGTGGAAGCAGCAGTCCGGTGACATCATCGAACGGCAGATGCGCCGCCTGGGCACCTCGGCCGACTGGTCGCGCAGCACCTTCACCATGGACCCGCAGCCGTCCGAAGCGGTGATCGAAGCCTTCGTGCGCTGGCACGAACAGGGCCTGATCTACCGTGGCCAGCGCCTGGTCAACTGGGATCCGGTGCTGAAGACGGCGATCTCGGACCTGGAAGTGGAGAGCGCCGAGGAAGAGGGCTTCCTGTGGTCGATCGCCTACCAGCTGGATGAAGGCCTGAGCTACGAGCACGTCGAGCGCGATGCCGACGGCGTCGAGACCCTGCGCGAAACCCGCGATTACCTGGTGGTCGCCACCACCCGCCCGGAAACCCTGCTGGGCGACACCGCGGTGATGGTGCATCCGGAAGACGAGCGTTACCTGCACCTGATCGGCAAGAGCGTGGTGCTGCCGCTGACCGGCCGCCGCGTGCCGGTGATCGCCGATGACTACGTGGACCGTGCGTTCGGTACCGGCGTGGTCAAGGTCACCCCGGCGCATGACTTCAACGATTACCAGGTGGGCGTGCGCCACAGCCTGCCGATGATCAACCTGTTCACGCCGGTGGCCGCGATCAACGACAACGCGCCGGAACGTTTCCAGGGGCTGGACCGTTACGACGCGCGCAAGGCCGTGCTGGCTGAACTGGAAGACCTGGGCATCCTGGTCGAGACCAAGGCACACAAGCTGCAGGTGCCGCGCGGCGACCGTACCGGCCAGGTGATCGAGCCGTACCTGACCGACCAGTGGTTCGTGAAGATGGACGAACTGGCCAAGCGTGGCCTGGAGCTGGTCGAGAACGGCAGCATCTCCTTCGTGCCGCCGAACTGGATCAACACCTACCGCCACTGGATGACCAACATCCAGGATTGGTGCATCAGCCGCCAGCTGTGGTGGGGCCACCGCATTCCCGCATGGTTCGATGCCGCCACCGGCAGCTGCTACGTCGGCCGCAGCGAAGACGAGGTGCGGGCGAAGAACAATCTCGGCAGCGACGTCGTGCTGAGCCAGGAAAGCGACGTGCTGGAGACCTGGTTCTCCTCGCAGCTGTGGCCGTTCTCCACCCTGGGCTGGCCGAACGAGCAGGCGATGGCCGAGCGCGGTTTCGACCGCTACCTGCCGTCGTCGGTGCTGATCACCGGCTTCGACATCATCTTCTTCTGGGTGGCGCGCATGATCATGGCCACCGACAACCTGACCGGGAAGATCCCGTTCAAGGACGTCTACTTCACCGGCCTGATCCGCGACGGCCAGGGCCAGAAGATGTCCAAGAGCAAGGGCAACGTGCTCGACCCGCTGGACATCATCGACGGCATCACCATCGATGATCTGGTGGCCAAGCGCACCGGCGGGCTGATGCAGCCGCGCATGGTCGAGAAGATCGAGAAGGCCACGCGCAAGGAGTTCCCGGACGGGATCGCCGCCCATGGTGCCGATGCGCTGCGTTTCACCATCGCCGCGCTGGCCACCCATGGCCGCGACATCAAGTTCGACATGAACCGCGCCGAGGGCTACAAGAATTTCTGCAACAAGCTGTGGAACGCCAGCCGCTTCACCCTGATGAACACCGAAGGTGCGGCGTTCACCGGCGTGCCGACGCCGCGTACCGATGCCGAGCGCTGGATCCTCTCGCGCCTGGCCGCTACCACCGCCGAAGCGCAGGGTCATTTCGCCGCCTATCGCTTCGACCTGTTGGCGCAGTGCCTGTACGAATTCGCCTGGAACGAGTTCTGCGATTGGTTCCTGGAGCTGAGCAAGCCGGCATTGAACGGCGCCGATGCCGCCGACGCCGACAGCACCCGCCACACCCTGCTGTACGTGCTGGAAGCGCTGCTGCGCCTGCTGCACCCGTTGACCCCGTTCATCACCGAACAGCTGTGGCAGCAGCTGGCACCGCGCCTGGGCCTGGCCGAAACCACGCTGTCGCTGCGGCCGTACCCGACCGCCGCCGAATTCGAGGGCGACTTCACCCAGGCCGAGGCCGACGTGGAATGGTTGAAGGCGGTGATCAGTGCGGTGCGCCGCGTGCGCAGCGAACTGAACGTTGCCCCGTCCAAGCTGGTGCCGCTGCGCCTGCTGGCCGGCCAGGAACATGCCGGGCAGAGCCAGGACCGCGAGCGCATCGAGCGCTTCAGCGCTTCGCTGTCGTTCCTGCTGAAGCTGGACAGCATCCAGTGGCTGGCCGACGCACAGAGTGCGCCGCCGGCCGCCGCCGCGATCGTCGGTGAGCTGAAGCTGCTGGTGCCGCTGGAAGGCCTGGTTGATCTCGATGCCGAGCGCGCGCGCCTGGACAAGGAGATCAAGCGCGTGGAAGGCGAACAGGAGAAGAGCGAGACCAAGCTGGCCAAGTTCTCCGACAAGGTTCCGCCGGCGGTGATCGAGCAGGAACGCGTGCGCCTGGTCGACTGGAACAACCAGCTGGCCGGCCTGCGCGAACAGCGCGCGAAGCTGTAACGCCTCCCGGGTGGGTGCGGACCTTGGTCCGCACCGCTGTGATGTGCCAACCCAGGTTGGCACCTGCCATGCAAAACGATGTGCCGACCAAGGTCGGCACCCCCCCCTGTCTTTTGGCATCATCGCTTGATGCCGCTTTCCATCTTCCTGCTGGTCCTCGCCGCCGCCGCACTGCACGCCAGCTGGAACGCGATCGTCAAACGCGGGCCGGACAAGTTCCTCGGCACGGTGCTGGTCACCGGCAGCGCTGCACTGCTGTCGGCCATCGCCCTGCCCCTGCTGCCCATGCCCACCGCCGCAAGCTGGCCATGGCTGGCCGTCTCGGCGCTGCTGCAGGTGACCTACTACGCGTTGGTCGCACGCTGCTACCAACAGGTCGACATGAGCCTGGCGTATCCGATGATGCGTGGTTGCGCGCCCATCCTCGTTGCGCTGGCCGGCGCCGTGCTCGGCGAACGCCTGCCGCCGTCGGCCTGGCTCGGTGTCCTTCTGGTGAGTGGCGGCATCCTGTGCATGGCCCGCGGCGCACGTGGCGGTCAGCTGCGGCTGCCGTTGCTGACGGCGGCGATGATCGCCACCTACACCCTGGTCGATGCGCAGGGTGCGCGACTGTCCGGCAATGCGCTGAGCTACACGTTGTGGCTGTTCCTGCTGTCGGGCATTCCGTTGCCGTTGTGGGCGCTGCATCGGCAGCGCGGCAAGCTGCTGGCGTATGCGCGCCAGCACTGGCCGCTGGGCGTGGCCGGCGGCATCGGTACCACCGCCTCGTATGCGATGGCGCTGTGGGCGATGACCCAGGTGCCGGTGGCAATGGTGTCGGCGCTGCGCGAATCGTCGATCCTGTTCGCGCTGCTGATCTCGGTGTTCCTGCTGCGCGAGCGGGTACCGCGTGCACGCTGGGTGGCGGCCGCGCTGATCGTGGCTGGCGTGCTGGCGCTGCGGTTGGCGTAAACAACGCATCGGTAGCGCCGGGCCATGCCCGGCGAGCGCAGCGGCCACGCGACGCCGATTACAGCGGCGGCATTGTCTCCAGCTCGCCGTCCACCAGCTCGATCGCCATCACCAGCGCATCTTCGCGCCCCTGCGCAGCAGGGTAGTAGCGGGGACGCCGGCCGATCTCGTTGAAGCCTTCGCTGTGATACAGCGCCAGCGCCGGGGTATTGGACGGACGCACTTCCAGGAATACCCGCTGCGCGCCTCGATCACCGGCCAGGCGGACCAGCGCACGCAGCAACTGGCGGCCGAGCCCACGCGACTGCACCAGCGGATCGATGCAGATGTTCAGCACATGTGCTTCATCGGCAGCGAGGCTGAGCACGCCATAGCCGATCAACAGGCCATCGCGCTCCATGGCCAGGCCGGGGTAACCGGCACGCAGGCAATCCAGGAAAATGCCGCGGGTCCAGGGATAGGGATAGCCACGCACTTCGATGGCCATCACCGCGTTGAGATCGCTCTCGCGCAGCGCACGCAGCGCCACCGGGCCGGGCTGGCTGACCGCACTCATGCGGTTCCGCCCTTGCGCAGCGCGCGCAGCTGCGGCCACAACTCGCGCTTGGCTGCGGGGTCGCGACGCAGTTGCTCCAGCGGCCAGCTGTCCATCAGTGCCTGGGTGGCGGGGTCGTTGGGATTGCAGCCCGAGGCACGCAACAGCGCGATCTGCAGGCGGTCAGGCAGGCGCACCAGCGGCTGGCGCGCGTTGCCGGTGGGCAGCGGACGGGCCGCAGCCGGGACGGTGTCCGGCGCCGCTACCGGCACGGCAGTGCGTGGTGGCGCGCGCTCGAGCCGAGGCTCCGGCGCCGCGCCACGCTGGCTGGGTGCGTGCTGCATCGAAGGTGGAGCCGCGCGCGTCGCCTCGACCGGCACGGGTGCCGATGCTGCGGCTTCAGCCACGCTCAGCTGCAGTGCCGCGTCCATTTCGGCGGCCAACTGGCCGTCGTGATAGACGGTGTAGCCCATGGCCTGCAGCCACGCCTGCTGGGCCGGGGACCACAACACGGGCAGGTCCTGGCTCACGCCGCCTCGGGCTTCTTGCGCAGGCGCTGCACGCCCCACATCACCGGGCCTGACAGGGCGTACAGGATGCCGACGACGAACAGCACGCGGGGCAGGTCGATCACCGCGATGGCGATGGCGATCGGCACCAGTGCCAGCACCAGGAACGGGACACGGTCCGAGCGCGCGCCCTGCTTGGCCGCGCCGCCCTTGAAGCTCCAGAAGCGGATGCGGCTGACCATCAACAGTGCGGCGACCAGGGTCACCGCCAACGCCACGAAGCGCAGCTCGTTGCCGTTCCAGCCCAGCGTGCCATCGGCGAAGGCCCAGACGAAGGACATCATCAGGCCAGCGGCAGCCGGACTGGCCAGGCCAACGAACCAGCGCTTGTCGACAACGGCCACCTGGGTATTGAAGCGCGCCAGGCGCAGCGCCGCGCAGGCGGCGTACAGGAACGCCACCGCCCAGCCGAGGCGACCGACCAGTTCACCGTCGTATTTCAGTTCCGACAGGGACCAGTGATACATCACCAGTGCGGGCGCCATGCCGAAGCTGACCAGATCGGCCAGCGAGTCGTACTGCACGCCGAACTCGCTGCTGGTGCCGGTCAGGCGCGCGACACGGCCATCGAGGCCGTCCATCACCGCCGCCACGAACACGGCGATGCTGGCGTTGACGAAATCCCCGTTGGCCGCGGCGATGATGGCGTAGAAGCCAGAGAACAGCCCAGCCGTGGTGAACAGGTTGGGCAGCAGGTAAATCGTGCGCGAGCGCGGCGGCGGTGTGATCGGGTCCATGGAATCCAGTTTAATCGACTTGCCAGCGGTCGGCGCCAATGCTGCAATCGGCGTTCTACGCCCATTCTGCGGAGTTTGCCATGCGTGCCCTGTCCTGCCTGGGTTGCCTGCTGCTGTTGGCCAGTACCACTGCGCTGGCCGGCCCTGTCTACAAGTGGAAGGATGCCAAGGGCGTGACCCAGTATTCGGAAACGCCGCCGGCCGGGGCAAAGTATGAGACGCGTGCCCAAGCCAGGACAGCGGCGACGGACGCGGCCCCCGAGCCTGCCGCCGCGCCGGTGCCGGAACAATGCAGCACCGCCCGCGCCAACGTGACGCTGCTGGAAGGCACCGGCCCGGTGATGCAGGACACCGATGGCGATGGCAAGGCCGATACCGCGCTTACCCCGGAACAGCGCAGCGCGCAGAAGGGCCTGGCCGAGGCGGCGATCAAGGCGTACTGCCCTCCGGCGGGTTGAGGGGGGATCGGCCGGGCGGCGCCCGGCACCCGCCGAATCAACGTCAACGTCAACGTCAAAAGCGGGCATTCCGTGGGATGACGGGGCGGTGTCGGATTGCGGGGACGCCGTAAACCCATCCGTGGGGGCTTGGCAGCCGCATCCATGCGGCTGACACCCCGCAATCCGACACCGCCCCGYCTTCGACAGTTTCCCGGTGGCCAGTAGATCCACGCCATGCGTGGAGTTCTACGTTCAATTGTCGAAATATTCGATTTCGACGGAGATTCATCCACGCATGGCGCGGATCTTCGTGTCGACCAAGGTCGACACCCACCAAGAGCAGGCCATGCCATAGAGCAGGCCATGCCATCCCGACAGATTGCGGAAATCTGTCGAAGGCGGGGTGGGTCCGGTTGCGGGGGTGTCCGCGGCATGGATGCCGCGGCCAAGCCCCCA